>JAJYMP010000690.1 GCA_021786915.1 Chloroflexota bacterium | reverse complement strand
TCCCAGCATCGCGCCCTCGTCGGCGCCCTCCGCGTCGGCGCCCTCCGCGTCGGCCGCCTCTGGCAGCCTCAGCCCGGCGTCGTTCGACGCCTCGTTCTCAGCGATGTCCCAGCTGTCGAGCATCTACTCGGCCGGCAAGGGCAGCGTCGCCGTCATCCTGCCGGACACGACCTCGTCGGCCCGGTACACGTCGTATGACCTCCCGTACCTGAAGAAGGCCTTCGCCGCTGCCGGCTATGCGTCAACGGACTACTCGATCCAGAACGCGGCCGGCACGACCACGACCGAGCTAGCCCTCGCGCAGGCCGCCATCACGGCTGGGGCCAAGGTCCTGCTCGTCGACCCGATCGACAGCACAACAGGCAATCAGATCCAGGCCGCGGCGGCACAGGCTGGCATCCCGATGATCAGCTACGACCGGGCCACCTTCCAGGGGACCAGCACGTACTACGTAAGTTTCGACAACGTGCAGGTCGGCAAGCTTATCGGGCAGGGCTTCATGCAGTGCGTCACCGACTGGGGCGTCAGCAGCCCGAAGGTGTTCACGCTCGACGGCGGCCAGGACACTGACCCCAACGCCATCGACTTCGCCAAGGGCTACAACAACGTTGTCTGGGGCCAAGCGGTCGCCCAGGTGAAGGCCGGCGCTACCAACAGCGCGGGCATGACGCTCGTCGGCGAGCAGATTGCCCCCGGCTGGGACAATGCCAAGGGCGGCGCCATCTTCCAGCAGGCCTTCACGGCCCACCCGGAGATCAACGCCACGATCGAGGCCAACGACGGCCTCGCTGGTGCGGTGATCACCGCCCTCAAGGCGGCCGGCGTGCCCGCCAAGAAGATCCCGACCACCGGCCAGGACGCCACGCTCCAGGGCATGGAGTACGTGCTCCAGGGCTTCCAGTGCGGCTCGGTCTACAAGCCGATCTACATCGAGGCGCAGGCCGCCGTGGCACTCGCCACCTACCTGCGCGCAGGCCAGACGCCGCCGGCCTCCCTGCTGAACGGCACCACGACTGACCCGACGAACTCCGCGACCACGGAGCCGGCGCTGCTCCTCACCCCGATGTGGGTCAACGCCGCGAACATGGAGTCGACGGTCATCAAGGACCAGTTCGTCTCCGTGTCCGACCTCTGCACCGCGGTGGGTCAGTCGGTCTGCACCGCAGCTGGCATCAAGTAGGCTGCACCACCGGCCCATGACGGCGGGCGCCCGCGCGATGCGCGGGCGCCCGCTTCGCGCCCGCGGGTGCGGGCACCTCAGAGGAGGATGGGATGGACGTGATGTCACAGCCAAGCCGGCCCGACCAAGCCGCGCATCCTGGCGGCGAACCCGGCCCAGGAGGGTCGCCCGCCCAGGAGCCCCTGCTCCGTCTGCGCGGCATCAGCAAGCACTTCGGTGCCGTCCAGGCGCTCTACGGCGTCGACCTCGACCTGCCCAAAGGCCAGGTCACCGCCCTGTGTGGCGACAACGGCGCTGGGAAGTCGGTCCTCACCAAGTCGATTGCCGGGATCCACCAACTGGATGAGGGCGAGATCTGGTGGGAGGGCCGCCGCGTCCACATCCGCAACCCGAAGGACTCGGCGGCGCTGGGCATCGAGACGGTCTACCAGGACCTCGCTCTCGCCGACAACCTCGACATCGTGCAGAACATGTTCCTCGGGCGCGAGCGCCTGAACCGCGGCCTTCTCGACGAGGACAACATGGAGCGAGCGGCGGCGGAGACGCTGGCCAGCCTGCGCGTCACGACCGTGCGCTCGATCCGCCAGCCGGTCGCGACGCTGTCGGGCGGCCAGCGCCAAGCCGTGGCCGTCGCCAAGGCTGTCATGTGGAACTCGAAGCTCGTGATGCTCGATGAGCCGACTGCGGCCCTCGGCGTCGCCCAGACGCGCATGGTGCTTGACCTCATCCTGCAGTTGAAGGAACACGGACTAGCCGTGATGGTCATCTCGCACAACCTCAATGACGTGTTCGAGGTAGCCGATCGGATCGCCGTCATGCGGCTGGGGCGGATGGTCGCCCAAGACGACGTCGCCGCCTTCGATCGCCAGAGCGTCGTCGACTACATGACGACCGGCGAGTCCAACCGTGGCGTGCCTGTGCAGGCCGCCGACAGCGTGAGGAACTGAGCGATGTCCGGGAACGATGAACACCCGGCCGATCTGACCGCAGCAAAGGTCGACATCCTCCCGCCCGAGATCGTCGCCCAATCGCTGAGCGAGTACTTCAAGGGCTGGTGGGCACGGGTCCGGAGCGGCGAAGCGGGCGTGCTGCCGGTGGTCGCCGCACTGGTCGCCGTAACGGTGGCCTTCACTGCGATCAGCCCGAACAACGTCTTCCTGTCGGCCACCAACTTCGTCAACCTGTTCGACCAGAGCGCTGTGTTCATCGTCCTAGCGATGGGCGAGGGCTTCGTCCTGCTGCTGGGCGAGATCGACTTGTCGATCGGCTACGTAGCGGCGATTGGCGGCATCGTCACCGCCCAGCTCGTCCAGCCGTATTGGGGCTGGCCGTGGCCGCTCGCCATCGTGGCCGGCGTGCTGGCTTCTGCGGCCGTCGGGTTGATCCAGGGCGTGATCATCACGGGGCTGCGCATCCCGGCCTTCGTCGTGACCTTGGCTGGCTACCTGTTCTGGTTCGGCGTGATGATCGTGATCCTGGGCACGGCCGGCGGGGTCGGCATCACCGCGGCGCTGCCCGACCAGCAGGCGCTGTACGGCATCGTCTACGCCTACATCGACCCATTGGTCTCGTGGGTCGCCCTCGCAGTGATCGTCCTGGCTCTGGGCGGCATGATGTGGCTCCGCGACACCGGGCGGAGACGGTCGGGCCTCGTGGCGCCGCCGGTCGGCCTCACGGTCGCCAAGATCGCGTTCGTGGCCCTCGCCGGGATCGTCGTAGTTGCCGTCTGCAACGTCAACCGCGGCAAGTTCCTGCCGATCGTCGGCGTCCCGTGGGTCATTCCCCTCGTCCTCCTGGTCCTAGGCGCCTGGACCATCCTCCTTGAGCGGACGCAGTTCGGGCGCCACATGTACGCCGTCGGCGGCAACCCAGAGGCGGCTCGGCGCGCCGGGGTCAACGTGCCTCGCGTGCGCACAATTGCCTTCGTCCTGTGTTCAGGCACGTCGGGCATCGCAGGCATCATCTACTGCTCCCAGCTCGGCGGGATGAACACGAACATCAACGGCGGGCAGCTCGTCCTGTACGCGGTAGCCGCGGCGGTCATCGGCGGCACGAGCCTGGCGGGAGGCCGCGGCCGTGCCCTTCATGGCGTGCTCGGCGGGCTCGTCATCGGCGCCATCTACAACGGCCTCTACCTGCTCGGCCTGCCGATCCAGTGGCAACTCATGATCACCGGCTTGGTCCTGCTCGCCGCCGTCAGCGTCGACTCGCTGTCGCGCCGGTCCTCAGGCTCGGGCAGCATCGCGAGGGTCTGACGGCACACCATCGCGGTCGCGTCAGCGTCAACGGCTTCGAACATGCGCGTGTGGCCGGCTCCGTGGCGGGCCCAGGGTACGGCGGCGGCGACCACGCCGTGCTCCGGGCAGCGGACCCGTGGCGCGTCGGCCTCGAGGTACGCCCTGGCCAGGCCGAGGTCGGGCGCCCGCCAGCGCCGCCGTCCGTCGCCCGCGTCGTAGCCGGGAGCGCGCCGCCGGCAGATCCCGCAGCGGTGGCGGTCGCGCCGCCGCAGCCGGACCCGCACGACGAGCGCGCCGGTCGCCTCCTCGAGCCGCGCAAGGGCCCAAGGGTTTACTCACAAGCCTGGAGCTGGTGGAACGTGGGCGCGAGCGCGGGGTAGAGCTCCCGGTACCGGGCGTGGAACTCCGCGTAGGCCGGCGCGTCCGGGCCCGGCTCGGCGACCGGCGTCGCGCGCACCACGGCATCGGTCGCGGCCTCGACCGTCGCGAACCAGCCGGCCCCGACCGACGCGAGGACGGCTGCGCCGAACGCAGCGCCCTCGGTGGTCGTGGGGGTGGCGATGGCCGCGCCCAGCACGTCGGCGAGGATCTGGCGCCACGCCGGGCTGGCCGTCCCGCCGCCAGAGCCCAGGATCTGCGACGGCCGAGGCATGCCCGCCGCGACCATGAGGTCGAGCCCGTCGCGCAGCCCGAACGCCACGCCCTCCATCACGGCCCGGGTGAGGTGGCGCCGGTCGTGCCCGAGCGTCAGCCCGACGAAGGCGCCCCGCGCGAGCGGGTCGGGGTGCGGGCTGCGCTCGCCCGTGAGGTACGGCAGGAACAGCACTCCCCCGCTCCCCGCCGGGACCTCGCCGGCGCTCGTCGCCAGGTCGCCGAACGCCTCGCCGGGCGCGAGCGCGTCGCGGAACCAGCGCAGGCTCCCCGCGGCCGAAAGCATCACGCTCATGAGGTGCCAGCGCCCCGGCACGGCGTGGCAGAACGCGTGGACCCGTCCCGCCGGCTCGTACAGCGGCGACTCGGTAGTGGCGAAGACGACCCCGGACGTCCCCAAGGAGAGCGCCACGCGTCCCGGCACCACCGCGCCCACGCCCACCGCGTTCGCCGCCTGATCACCCCCGCCCGCCACGACAGGCGTCCCCGCGCGAAGCCCGGTCGCCAGAGCGGCAGCCTCCGTCACCACGCCGGTGACCACCGGCCCCTCGTGCGTCGGCGGCATCCAGGCCG
The DNA here is from genome assembly GCA_021786915.1 of Chloroflexota bacterium. Next base: position 1,509 of record JAJYMP010000690.1, on the reverse strand, counting down.
GGTCGATGCCCAGCGCCGCCAGCACCTCGCCCGACCAGTCGCGCGCGGCGAGGCTGAACAGGATCGTCCCCGAGCCGTCCGCCTTGTCCGTCGCGAACTCGCCGGTCAGCTCCAGGCGCACGTAGTCCTTGGGCAGCAGCACGTGGGCGGCGCGCCCCCAGTTGTCGGGCTCGTGCGTGCGCACCCACGCGAGCTTGGGCGCGGTGAAGCCGGTCAGCGCGTCGTTGCCCGTGACCTCGACCAGGTGGGCCGGCCCGAGCGCAGCGCGGATGGCGTCGCACTCGGCCGCCGTGCGCTGGTCGTTCCACAGGATGGCCGGGCGGATGACGGCGCCCGTCGCGTCGAGCAGCACGAGCCCGTGCATCTGCCCCGTGAGGCCGACCGCTGCCACATCGGCCCCGGTCACACCGGCCGCCGTCAGAGCCCGCGGGATGGCGTCCTGCGCGGCCGTCCACCACAGCGCCGGGTCCTGCTGGGACCACAGCGGCCGCGGCACCTCGAACCCGTACTCGGACGAGGCGATCCCGACCACGCGGCCGTCCCCGTCGACGAGGACGGCCTTGGTCGCGGTGGTTGAGACGTCGATCCCGAGGACGACGCCCATCGCGTCAGCCCTTCCGCGCCGCGGACCAGACGCTCCGGTTGACGACGTTCTCGAGTCGCTCCTGGCCGCCGGACGCGCGGACCGGGCTGACCCCGCCCGCGGCGACCCTCGCCTCGAGGTCAGCGAGCGACGCGCCGCCGCCGAGGATCGAGCGGCCCAGCTCGCCGTCCCAGCCGGCGTAGCGCGCCTCGATGTTGGCCGCCAGGTCGCCCCGCTCCACGAGGTCGGCCGCCGCGAGGAGCGCCATCGCGAGCGTGTCGAGCCCGCCGATGTGGGCGTGGAACAGGTCCGTGCGGTCGGTGCTCTGGCGGCGCAGCTTGGCGTCGAAGTTGAAGCCGCCCCTCCCCAGGCCGCCCGCCCGCAGGATCTCGTACAGCGGCATGACCAGGTCGTCGACCGAGTTCGGGAACTGGTCCGTGTCCCAGCCCACCTGCGGGTCGCCGCGGTTGGCGTCGATCGAGCCGAGCATGCCGTTCGCGGCGGCGTAGGCCACCTCGTGGTGGAAGGAGTGGCCCGCGAGCGTGGCGTGGTTCGCCTCGATGTTGGCCCGGTACTGGCCCTCCAGGCCGTGCCGGGCGAGGAAGCCGTGCACCGACTGGGTGTCCTGGTCGTACTGGTGCTTGGTGGGCTCCTGGGGCTTGGGCTCGATCAGGAGCTGGCCGGTGAAGCCGATCCGCTCCTTGTGCTCCGCGACCAGGTGCAGGAACCGGGCGAGCTGCTCGCCCTCCCGCCGCAGGTCGGTGTTGAGCAGCGTGTCGTAGCCCTCGCGGCCGCCCCACAGGACGTAGTTCTCGCCGCCCAGGCGCTGCGTGACCTCGAGCATGTGCTTGACCTGCGCCGCGGCGTAGGCGAAGACCTCGGGGTCGGGGTTGGCGGCGGCGCCGGCCTGGTAGCGCGGGTGGGTG
>JAJYMP010000539.1 GCA_021786915.1 Chloroflexota bacterium | reverse complement strand
CGACAGGCGCCCCGGCTGACCGAGGTCGCGGACGAGCTCTTCGACGGCCGTCGCGGCAGCTGCGGCCGCCGCTTCCGCCGACAATCCTGCCGTGTCGACGCCAAGTGCCGCCGCGATGAGGGCCTGGCGATCGGCTGTCACCGGCGCGAGGAAGCGCATGACGTGCGGGAGCAGGATGCACGAGGTGACGCCGTGCGGGACGCCGCACTTGGGACCGAGCTGGTGACCAATGGCGTGGGATAGCCCGAGGCTGAGGTTCATCTCGCCGAAGTACGACAGCCAGGCTCCGATCTGGCCCTGCGCGCGGGCGGCGAGGTCGGCGGAGTCGTGTCTCGCCGCCCGCAGGGCAGCCGCGAGCCGCCGGATCGACTCCAGGCTCAAGGTGTCCGTGACCGGCTGGTGTCGGGGCGAATAGACCGTTTCGATGGCGTGGTCGATCGAACGCATGCCCGTCGACACCCAGAGGTCGATCGGCGTGGCGATCGCGACTTGGGGGTCAAGCAGGACCACTCGCGGCGTGAGCTCGTTGGCGATGAGCAGGTCCTTGACTCGCCGCGTTTCGCTCGTCACCGCGCCGGCGTTGGCGAACTCGGCCGCGGACAGGGTGGTCGGGACGGCGATGTGCGGCAGGGATCGGCCGGAGGTGGCCGGGATCGTCGAACCGGTCGCGCGGTCATAGCGAGCGCGGAAGGCCTCAAGTTCCGCCACCGTCGTGACGCCCTCGCCGATCGCGAGCGCTGCCGCACGGGCCGTATCGATCGCGCTGCCACCGCCGAAACTCACCAGCAGGTCGGCCGAGGCAGCCCGAGCCGCCATGGTGCACTCCATGACAGCGCCGTAGGGGACGTGGGCGCGGACACCCGAGAAGACGCCCGCGAGCCGCTCGCCCAGCAGATTACGGACCCTGGGCAGGAGCTCGCTCCGTTCCAGCGAGGGCACCGTGATGACGAACGCGCGGCGCCCGCCAAGCCGATCGACCTCCTCGGGAAGCTTGGCCAAACTGCCAGGGCCAAACCGCACGACTTCCATCGGCAGATACCAGAATTCGCCCCACGGAACAGTCCCCGGGCCGGGTGCCGACGACCCACCGAAGTCGGTCATGCCGGCACTCCTTTGAGTACAACGAGGCGTTCCTCGGTCATCTCCTCGATCGCGTACCGCGGACCCTCTTTGCCCAGCCCGGACGACTTCGTCCCGCCGTACGGCATCCGGTCCACCCGGTAGCGCGACGTGTCGTTGACGATCACACCGCCGAACTGCAGCCGGCGGGCGGCGTCGAGGGCCAACCCAAGACTGCTCGTGAAGATGCCGGCCTGGAGTCCGTAAGCGGTCGAGTTGGCCAGGTCGATCGCTTCGTCGAAGTCGCCATACGAGTGGAGATTGACGACCGGCGCGAACGCCTCCTGGCAGACGACCGGCAGGGTCATGTCTGCGTCGGCGAGAACCGTTGGCCAGAGGAGCGCGCCCTCGCGACGTGGCTGGGTGAGCCGTCGGGCGCCGACTCGCACGGCGGCCTCGATCGAAGCCTCCGCCTCCAACGCCTTGGCCTCGCTGAGCATGGGACCCACATCGGTCGACTCGTCCAGGGGATCGCCGACGCGGAGCGCCTCAACCAGCGGGAGGAACGCCGCTTCGAACCGGCTTCGCACCCGCTCCTGGACGAGGATCCGCTGGACGGAGATGCAGACCTGCCCCGCGTAACCAAAGGCGCCGGCCACCGCCGCGCGTGCCGCAGCCTCGATGTCGGCGTCGTCGTGGACGATCAGAGGGGCATTGCCGCCCAGCTCGAGCGTTGCTCGGCGAAGACCCAACCGTTCCCGGATCCGGCGCCCAACGGCGGTGCTCCCGGTGAATGAGATCATGGCCAGCCGTGGGTCGTCGACGAGCGCGTCGCCGATCTCGTTGCCGCTCCCAACCACGACCTGCAGGAAGTCGGCTGGCAGGCCCGCCTCGACGAGGGCGGCGGCCAGCTCGAGCGCGGAGAGCGGGGTCGCGCTGGCCGGCTTGAGCAGTACGGCATTGCCCGCGGCAATGGCCGAGCCGACCTTGTGCGCCGGCGACAGCAGCGGGCCGTTGAATGGCGTGATCGCCCCGACGACGCCGAGTGGCGCGCGGATCGTAAAGGCGATCCGGTCCTCCGAGCCCGGCACGGCGTCCACCGCTACCATCTGCCCGGTGATCCGTCGCGCCTCTGCGGCGGCCGCTACGAGCACGGTCGCCGTCCGGCCCACTTCTCCTCGAGCCTCGGCCATCGGCTTGCCCGACTCGAGCGCGAGGAGTCGAGCGAGCTCGTCAGCCCGATCCCGTACGCGGGCCGCCGCGGACCGTAGGATCGCCGACCGCTGCGTCGGCGTGAGGGTCCCTCGGGCGAATGCCGCGACCGCGCTGTCCATCGCCTCGCGGACCTCGCTGGCGCCGGCGAACGGCACCTGGCCAACGACGCGTCCGTCGTAGGGTGCGCGAATGACGTGAAGCCCACCCGACGCTCGGTCCCGCCAGGATCCACCGATCAGCAGCCCACGAGGGGCGATCTCAAACGCGTTCATCGCCCATCCTCCGGTCGGTGCTCCAGCAGGCTGCGCGCCAGCGACACGAGTGCCCCGACGCCCACGTCAATCGCCCGCTCGTCCACGTCGAACCGCCCGTCATGGAGCGAGGGACACACCGCTCCGGCGCGGCTGCCGCACACCCCTAGCTTGAGATAGAGCCCGGGTGCCCGCTCTGCGTACAGGGCGAAGTCGTCGGTCGTCATCGGCGGCGCGTCGAGCAGGCGCACCTCGTTGACCTCCGGACAGCCTGCCAGCACGGCCTGAGCTAGGTCCACGAGATGTGGAGCGTTGCGGACAGCCGGCATCTCGTTCGCCCACTCGATCACGTGTTCGAGACCGGCGGCCTGGGCCGTCGCGCCGGCCACCCGCTCCACCGCTTCCTTCAGCCGCAGCCGCACGGCTGTGTCGACGGAACGGATCGTGCCCGTGATCTCGGCACGCGCCGGCACAATGCTCTGCGACGTGCCGCCGTGGATCGTGCCGACATTGAGGGCTGCCCGCTCGCCGGGATCGATCTCACGCCCAAGCAAGAGGTGGAGCCCCACGACGAGCTGGCTTGCGGCAAGGATGGCGTCTCGTCCCTGGCTCGGCGTGGCGGCGTGGGCACCGGAGCCGTTGATGTGGACGTGGAACGCGTCCTTGGCTGCCATCGCCACGTCGCGGTCAAGGCCGACAACGCCCGCGGGGAGCGCGGGCCAGCAATGGAGGCCGAGGACGGCATCGGCCGGCGGCTCATCGAGCACACCGGACGCCATAATCGCCCGTCCGCCGCTGCGCTCGCCGAACGGGATTTCCTCGGCGGGCTGGAAGACAAGGGTTACGCGTCCACGAAGGACCCCCTCCCTCGCGAGCTGCTCACCCACGCCGAGGACGACTGTCGTGTGCACGTCGTGGCCGCACGCATGGGCAATGCCGGCCACTTCCGACGCATACGGCACGGTCTTGAGATCGGGGGTCGGCACGGCATCCATGTCGGCCCGGACGATCACGTGGGGACCATTCGCGGGACCGACGAGCGTGGCCACCACGCCAGTCCCTGCAACGCCCGTTCGCACGTTGAGACCGGCAGCCTTCAGGCGGCGCGCCACGAGGGCCGCCGTCTCGTGCTCCTGAAAACGGAGCTCGGGGTGCCGGTGGAGCTGCCGTCGAATCTCTACCAGCGATGCGCTGCCCGGGGACACTGCGCTGGTCAACGAATCTCCAATAGTCCGAAATAGGACCGAAACAACAGGAGAGTAGCCGTGGGCCGCACCAGTGTCAAGAAGAGCCGCCACGGGTGCATGCAGGTAGGAAGCGCGAAACGAGCCGCCGTTCAGCCGCCGTTCAGCAGCCGGTTAAGGTCGACGCGGTACACGGTCTGTGGTCGACCGGCGCGAGGAGCGACCTGCTGGCCGAGCACCGTGGCAACGCCGGCTCGCTCCAGCCTGGTCAGCAAGCGCAGGGCCGATCGGGGCGCGACGCCGTATGCGCGAGCCAGATCTCGAGCCGTTACGGCTGCCGGGTCGAGCCGCCGAATTGCCTCGAGGAGGCGGCTCACGGTCAACGGGCCAAGCCCGAGGTCGCGGGCCAGCGCGAGCATTTGCTGATCCGTTTCACGGAGCTTGTAGGCCGACTCCTCCCGCTCGCGACCGACGCGAACGACCGTTCCGTCAGTCAGGACGAGGTAGGGCTCGTCCGCACGGCGGCTCAGGGCGAGCGCACGTCGGGCGTTCTCCTCGGCGCTCGCGGCGGACTCGCCGACGCCGAACCCCACGGGCACCGAGGCGGACGCACGCCCGAACGCGGCGGCAATGGAGTGACCTGCGCGCAGGCGCGCGATCTCCCGCTCGATGGCACCTCGCGTGGCGTGAATGGTGAACGTGCTTCCGTTCCCACCGGTGATCGTTCCCTGCAACCGTTCTGCGAAGTCGATCACCTGCTGCCTTAGCCGAAGATCTATTCGATCACTTTCATAGGGCGAGCCTGCGGGAGCTGCGCGATCGTGAAGCTCCGAGAGGTCGATCACGGCCGCCGCGATCTGCGTCGCCTCCGAGCGGGTCAGCCGGTCGGTCAACAGCGCGCGCATGAGGGAGTCGCGCAGGGTGGCACGCGTGTGCTCGACGCGGACCACTGGCACGCCCGCCCGGTCGAGCTCCGCGGATACGGACCCAAGGCAGGTGAGACAGAGCTCGACGTCGCCGTTCCGGTAGTGTTCCATATGGAACTTCGTCACGTCCTCCGCGGTGCGAATCCCCGGTCCGCCCTCGTCGGCGTCAAGGGCCAAGAGATGCTGCGGCGGCTCGGCGCCGAGATCCCGGTACGTCTCCTCGACTGTCGGCCGGTCAATCGTGTCGACGCTGACCTTCGGGAGTCGTCCGCCGTGGCCGCGAAGGACGAGGACGAGTGCGCGGTACAGGTCGACCCCCCCATGGGGCACGAAGTCCAGGATCGCCCGGAGTCCTCCAGCCCGCTCCGCGAGCGCGTACGGTACCTGCCCGGTGAAGAGGAGCACGTGGCAGACTGCGTCGAGTGCCTTCGCGAGCGCGGGAGCTTCGTCGGCTACTTCGTAGGCGCGCGTCAGGACCGAGTCCTGAAGGCCGAGCTCGGCGGCGACCTGGGCTGTGAGCTCGACAGAGTCGTGCGGCCCAATGACCCCAATCATCAGCACGATTATGACCACAATGCCACGGGCTGAAATCGCGGGCTGACGAACGGAGTCGTCCCGCCAATTGCTCGAGCCCGACCGCCCCGGGCTGCCAATGCGTTCAGCCGTTCGTCTTCGGCAAAACGAGTCTCAGCTCCACGATGACCTGATCGTGGGGAGCACTCGGGCTCAGGCCCCGCTCCAGAAGAGGGGGTCCTGTGCACGAAAGAAGGTCGTTCTGGTCGGGGCGAGAGGATTTGAACCTCCGACCTCATCGTCCCGAACGATGCGCGCTACCAAGCTGCGCCACGCCCCGACCGAGGGTGCCCGTTTGACAGGGCCCACGCATGATATCGCAACAGCCCTCTCGGACGCCATCGGACCGCCTGCCCACGCGGCCCGGCGAACGCGCGATCGCCGGCGGATCTGACCGGCGAACCTCCGATCACCCCGATCGGACTCGATCCTGATCGCGCGACCGACCACGTCGACTCGACCGAGGGCCCGGCCATCAGGTCGTCCGGTGCATCGGCATCCCACGACGGCGGGCGATCGCGTGTCGGCCGAAGGCGGGGGAGGCCATGACCTCGACGGGCGAGGCTGCGGCGCACCCGGGCGAGGTCGGCCGGTTCGGCCTCCTCGGATGTGGCGCCGCAACCGTGATCCTTTGGGCCCCGCGCACGGAGAGGACGACCGATCGGGCGGCCGGGCTCGTCGTCGCGGGCAGGCTCAGCCTCCTCGCGCTCGTCGTGTTTGACGGTCGACCTCGTCCCGGACGTGCGCGGCGCCCTCGGGATGGACTGACTACGGGGTCCCTGCGGCGCGTGCGCGTCGGCTCGGCGTCCGAATCCGGGTGACGACGAGCGCGGCGCCGAGGTAGCTGAGCGCCGAGATCCCGAACGCGACCGGGAATCCGGCCCGGTCCCCGAGCGTGCCGACGAGCGCGCCAAGCGCCGCCGCCCAGATCGCCCCGACGCCGAA
>JAJYMP010000055.1 GCA_021786915.1 Chloroflexota bacterium | reverse complement strand
GGTGCCCTGACGGAGGCCGGGGGGACGACCCGGGCCGTGCCGACGGCCGGCGACGAGAAGCCGGCCGACGCCGCGAGGACGCCCGATGCCGAGGGCATCCCGCCCGGTCGCCGGCTTCCCTTCGCCGCCGTCAACCTGATCAGCGACCCGATCCACGGCTACGTGGAGCTGACCAAGCGCCTCACGCCGCACGAGGCGCGGGCCGCCGGGCTCCACGCGGAGACCGTCGCCGAGGACGACCTGCTCGACAGCGCGTGGGTCCAGCGGCTGCGGCGCATCAGCCAGCTCCAGAGCGCGCGCTGGGTGTTCCCCACCGCGGAGCACTCGCGGTTCACGCACGGCCTGGGCGTGATGCACGAGGCGGGGCTGTGGGCGCGCTCGCTGTACCCGTCGCTCGCCGCCTCGCTGCCGGCCCTGGCGCCCGGCGAGCCCGTCCCGTCCGAGGGTCTGGTCGTCGAGACGCTCCGCGTCGCGGGGCTCCTCCACGACGTGGGCCACGGGCCGTTCGCGCACTTCTTCGACGACCAATTCCTCGCCCGCTTCCCCGCCCCGGCGGACCCCCGTCGGCCGGGCGCGAAGACGCTCTCGCACGAGGACCTGGGCCAGTTGATCGTCGAGCGCGAGCTTGGCCCGCTGATCTCCGCGCTGCGCCGGGCGCCGGGCTCGGTCCCGGAGCGGGACCGGCTGGCGGACGGGGAGGCGATCAACCCGCGCTGGGTGTCGTTCCTGATCTCGAAGCCGCCGCTGGCCGACTCCTCGATGCCCGGCTGGGTCCGCACGCTCCAGCCCCTGCTGTCGGGCGTGTTCACGGTGGACAACCTCGACTACGTCCGCCGGGACGCCTACCTCACGGGCGTGTCGATCGGGCCCGTGGACGCCGAGCGCCTGCGCCGCTACACGTTCGTCTCGGAACGCGGCCTGACGCTGTACGAGTCCGGGGTGGGCGCGCTCGAGATGTTCCTCACCGCGCGGCTGTTCATGTACCGCCACGTGTACCTGCACCGGACCGTGCGCGCGATCGACCTCGACCTCGCCGAGGTGTTCGTGCCCTCGATCGAGGCCGTGTTCGGCGCCGGGTCCCCCGCCGAGCGGCTGGCCGCCTTCGCGGACCTCGACGAGTACGCCCTGCTCCACCAGGCGGCCCTCTGGACCCGCGGCGAGCACCACTCCGCGTCGCCCGAGCCGGGCGACGGCTGCGTGACGCCCGACGTTGCCGCAGGCTGGCGGGCGATCCTGCTGCGCCGGCCCCGCTGGCACGCCGAGCGTGAGGTGACGACCGAGGGCGACTCGCCCGACTGGCCGCAGGCGCTGCTCGACCAGCTGGGCGAGGCGGTGCCGGGCCGCGTGGCGCTGGACCTGACGGGCGTTGACGCGCGGCCGGGAGCGGGCAAGGGGCCGAGCCTCGCGATCGAGCGGCGGGACGGCGGCACGGGGCCGACGTTTGACGTCGCGCTCGGGCGACTGCCCGCGTGGTCGCTCGTGGGTCGGCGGTACCGGCGCTCGGGCTGACGCCCGGCGCTCCCCGGTCGGTCGGCGGTCCTGGCCGGCCGTGATCCCGCTCGGCGCTGCCGGTCGGCCGGCGGTCCTGGCCGGTCTTGATGACGCTCGGCGCTCGCCGGTCGGCCGGTGGTCCTGGCGGGTCTGGATTCCGCGAGATGCTCGCCGGGTGGCCAGCCGGCCCAGAGCCGGTCTTGATTCCGCCAGATGCTCGCCGGGCGGGCCGTAGCTCGCCAGTTGTGCGCAGATGTGCGCGAGGGACAGCATCTGGCTGCGGATCGGGGCCGAACTTCCCCAGATCCCCGCGGGGCGGGCGCTATCCAGAAACTCGCAGGACAGGGGCCGCACCACGGGCATATGGCGGATTCGATGCGGCTCCCGCCGCACGGCTGCGGGTGCCGGCGGTCAACTCCAGCGACGCAGATCCCGATAACGACCGCCCAGCGGGCATCTGGCGGAATCCCGCGCCCCCCGACCCGCCGCGAACGGCGGGACGGCCTACACGCCCTCGGTCCCCAGCGACGTGGTGACCCCGCCGATCCCCTTGCGGTACGGCAGGACCAGCAGCGGGTCGATCCGCGCGATCTCGGCCGGCGGCTCGTGCCAGGTCTTGATCGCCTTCGGCTCCGTCCCGAACGTGGCGGTCTCGGCCGGCGAGAACAGCCCGTAGTGGAGGTGGCACCCGGTGGCGTGCCCGGTCATCCCCTCGTAGCCGATCAGCTGTCCCGCCCTGATGTGCTGCCCCGCCTTCACGGTGAGCTTCCACATGTGGGCGTAGATGCTGCGGTAGCCGTTGCCGTCGTCAACGATGACCACGTTGGGAAGGTCGAGCCAGAGGTGGTCGGTGTCGATGTGGCGGTAGTAGGCGTCGAGGCTGCCCACCCAGCCGATGTAGTTGTCGAAGTGCCGACCGGCGGCCAGCACCACGCCGTCGTGGGCGGCCATGATCCGGTCGTTGCAGAACGTTGCGAGGTCGACGCCGTCGTGGAACAGCCTGCCGTCAACGATGCGCGTGCCCCAGTCGGTGGGGCCGAACGGCAGCGTGAGCCTCGGGTGGGCGATCGGCCAGACGTAGCCGGAGAGGGTCGCGGGCGGTGCCGGCAGTGCGGCCACCATCGATGCATGGTCGCGACCGGCCGGCGCTGCCGGCCCCGGGGACGGGTTGTCGACCGTCGCGGGCGGAGTGGACCCGGACGAGGCCCGGCCCTGCGACGGACCGGCCTCGGCGGACGCGGGGGCACCTGACGCGGGGATCAACTGCGCCTGGGCCGCGACCAGCCCGTGACTCCCGCCGTCGGCGGCTCCGACGACTCCCGCCGACGTGAGGGCCGGCGACCGCCAGACGAGTGCCGCGGCCGCGACGAGCACCAGCACGGCCAGGGCCACGGTCCCGAGGCGCCGGCGGGAGGTGGGGCGGCGCATGGGGTGGGCGTGCTGACGCATCGAGGAAGTGTGCCGCAGGCGGAGCGGACTTGCCGAGCTGCCTCGCGAGCCGGGTATCATGCCGGGGCCGCGCGCCCGTAGCTCAGTGGACCAGAGCATCGGTCTTCGGAACCGAGTGTCGGGGGTTCGAATCCCTCCGGGCGCGCCAGACCCGCACCGCCGCGCCCGACCCCGTTTTGACGAACAGCACCATGAAATGGCGATCGTGCCAGCGGTTGCGTCGCACGACACGCGTGCGACGCGTGCTCGGGTCCCTGCCCACCGAGAGCAGGGCGCCTAAGGCCCGCGACCGTCGCTGCCAGCCGCTCGAGTTTGGCCCGTGCGGGCTCCAGCCATCGAGGAACGGTTGAGGTCGTCGGGCTTCGGAGTCGGGGCGTGCGGCACCAGGCGCGACGGATCGGCCAGTGGGTCGAGCTCGTCCAGCTTGCGCTCCGCGAAAGCGAGGGGCGCCGCCAGGGCGCCGTCGGCCACTCCCGGCGCCCGTGCAGGGTCCCTCGCCGCCGCGAGGAACTCACGCAGCTCGCGGCTGACGCGCCATGCCCGCGTAGCATCGACGAACGCGTCCCAGCGTGCCCGCTCCTCGTGGCGGGCCCTCGCCTCGGCCATCGCGGCCTCCCACCGGCGCCGTCGCTCGGCGGCCACCCGCTCGCGCTCCTGCGCGCGCCACTCCTCGTCGAGGCGGCGCATGTCGATGCGGCGGAAGACCCTGGGCAGCCGCTCCTCGAGCGTCATCGTGGCCGAGTCCCGGATCTTGCATCCGCCGTAGCCCATGGCGGGTCCCTCGGCGGTGAGCTCGAGGTCGCCGGTGCCCACGAACTCCGTGTCGCGGCTGTCGAGCCACTGCGGGCGGCCGGAGGTCCGCCGGCCGTAGCCGTGGTAGCGGGCCTGCGGCTTCCCGCCCGGACCGGAGAGCTCGCGGATGCGGATCCCGCACAGCCGGCGGGGGCGCGGAGCACGAGCTGGCCGCCCACGGTCTCGCCGGCCCGACGCGAGCCCGGCACCGGCTTCGCCTGGTCGGCCGTCAGGACGTCGAAGCCTCGCCTGAGCGCCTCGTCGACCATCGCCTGCAGGATGCGGGCGGCGCGGGGCACGTGGCCCTTCGTGACCATCTGCGAGTCGCGGTTGGCGAGGTATGCCTTGACGGCCGGGTGGTGGCGGGCGACGTGCTCGGGGACCGGCACCGGCACGAGGTCGACGAGGTCCTCCCAGTGCCGGACGAGGACCACCTCCAGGGGCCCGCTGTCCCAGTAGGCGCTCTTGAGATCGGCGCGCCAGCCCTTGGGCCGGGCCGCCGACTGGTTCGCCTGGCGGACGAGCTCCTGGTAGGCCGTCTTGATCGCCGCGCCATCGTCACCGTGTTCTGGGTGGTCGACGGCCAAGAGCGCCAGATCTCGGAGCCGATCGATGTCGGCGGCGTGGCGACCATCGAGAACTACACATCGAAGGGCGCGTGCTTCGACACCGGTAGCCTGCTCGCCAAGGATCCCTCGGGGCGCGTGGTCGCCCGCCTTGACCCAGGGCCGCTGTGCCCGAACCAGTCCTGGGACATCGGACCGCGCCCGAGCGCGTCGCCCTGACCGAGTTCGGGCAGGCTCGCCGGAAGGCGCACGAAGCGAAAGCCGCCCATTGCCACATCGAGCCACACGCGTGCGCTCTCGGCCGGCCCGTCGCCCTCTGACGGGCGATGCTTCACTTCAGGCACGCGGATAACTCTCAGGCTCGTCGACGCCTGTGCGGCAGGGGGTGTTGTGGGGAGTTGGCTTCCGATCCTGATACTGGAGTATCCGCGTGGATACTGTACTATCCACGTTGATAGCGTAGTATCAATGCCATGAACCTCACCCGCCCCCTCCGCGGGGTCCTGCCGACCCTGGATGCGCCGGCGCTCGAAGTGCTCGCCGGAACCTCGCGGCCGATGTCCGGGCGCCAGGTCTACGTGCTGTCCAAGACGGGGACTGCTCGCGGCGTTCGGCTCGCGCTCGCTCGCCTCGTCGCCCAGGGCCTGGTGCTGGCCGACGACCATCCTGGCGCGACGCTCTACTCCGCCAATCGAGCGCACCTCGCGTGGCCGGCGATCGAGGCGCTCGTCGGGCTGCGCTCGGCGCTCCTCGAGCAGATGCGCGGCAGGATCGCCGACTGGCCCATCGCGCCGGTCCACGCGTCGATCTTCGGCTCGGTCGCGAGAGGCGAGGCCGACGAGGCGTCGGACATCGACGTGCTGCTCGTGCGTGCAGCGGCGGTTGACGAGGACGCGTGGGAGCAGCAGGTCGGCGCGCTGCGGGAGTGGGCGTTCGCTGTTACCGGGAACCGGTGCCAGGTGTTCGAGGTCGACGAGCCGCGCTTTGCCGAGCATGTGGCCGCCCGCGATCCGCTCGTGGATGCCTGGCGCCGCGATGCGCTGCACCTCGCCGGCGATCCCATCGAGGTGCTCGTCCGCAGGAGCAGGAGGGGGAGTCGATGAGTGAGGGATCGCGGGAAGACCGTCCCGGCGAGTGCGCGCGAGGCGAAGAGCCGGCTCGATGCGGCAAGGGCATTCGTCTCCGTTGCCGAGATCGTCTACGCCGAGCCCGACGATCCGGTCCTGCCTCTCCGGGGCGTGGCCGCTGCCGTGGCTGTTCTCGGCGGCATCGCCGCGGCCGACGCGATCTGCGCCGTCCGGCTGGGTGAGATGTTCCGGGGCGACGACCACGTGCAGGCCGTTGATCTGCTCGCTCAGGCCCGGCCCGAGGGCGCACGGGTCAAGACCGACTTCACGAGGCTGATCGCGGTCAAGGCTCAGGTCCACTACCAGGCCATCCTCGTCACGTCGGCGGAGTCTGCCGCGGCCATCCGGCGAGCGAAACGGATCCTCGCTGCGGCGGAAGAGGCTACCGCCTCCGGCTGATCACCAAGTCGCGCCTGACCGCGGGAAGCCAACCCCCGACAACACCTCCTGCCGCACAAGCGCCGACGGGCCTTGACAGGGCGGGCATCCCGCCGACCCTCGCCCAGGCCCGCATCAGCGGACCCGATTGGATGAGGTCTGGTGATGGAGATCCCTGTTTGCCCGGCCTGCGGCGGCAGCGCCTGGTCGTCCACGGAGCAGCTGTCCGGCGGCGAGCGCTTCTACGAGCTGCGGGCCGAGGGCTGGGTCCTGGTGGACGAGTCCCTGGAGATGCTCGAGAGCGACTACTGCTGCCGCGACTGCGGCCACGACCCGGTCGAGGACGACGACGAC
>JAJYMP010000430.1 GCA_021786915.1 Chloroflexota bacterium | reverse complement strand
CCTCGGAACGTCGCTCGCGATCGACCAGCTCCGCCAGTCCGTCTACGCCTCGACGCAGCCGGGGCTGCTCGTGGAGGTCCAGGAGTTCACGCACCGCGGCGTGCGGCTCCTCGCTATTCGCGTGCCTGAAGGCGTCGACGTCTACGCGGACTCGAAGGGCCGCCCGTACCAGCGCATCGGCAACCAGTGCCAGCCGATGCCGGTCGCCGAGGCGACGAGGCTGCGGGAGGAGCGCCTCGGGCACGACTGGTCCGCCGAGGCATCGGATCGGGTGCCGGGCGACGTTTCCGCCGCCACGCTCGAGACGGTCAGGTCGGTCCTGTCCGCCCTGCCCGACGACCGGCGCCGCCTCGTGTCCCTGACCGACCTCGACCTGCTCCGCGCGCTCGACCTCCTGGCGGGTGAGCGCCTGAACCGCGCCGGCACGCTCCTGCTGCTGCCGACCGACGCGGATCGGCCCCGGCTCGTGTACCAGTTCCGCCCGACGCCTGGCGGCGAGCCCACGTTCTCGGAGCGCCTCGAGGGACCCCTCGTCTCGGCGTTCGCCCGGGTGATGGAGGTCGTGCGCACCCGGCTCAACAGCGCCCCCCTCAACCTTCCCGACGGGCAGCAGATCCAGCTCCAGGACTTCCCGGAGCTGGCGGTCCGCGAGGCCATCGCCAACGGCCTCGTGCACCGCGACTACCGGCTCCCTGGGGCCGTCGCCATCGAGCACTCGCCGGTCGTCTTCGCGGTCACGTCTCCCGGGCCGCTCGTGGCGGGCGTGACGCCCGAAAACATCCTCACCCACCCGCCAAAGCCGCGGAACCGCACGCTCGCGAATGCTGCGCGCAAACTCGGGTTCGCGGAGGAGTTCGGGCGCGGGATCGACCGGATCTACATCTCGCTGATCCGTGCCGGGCGCGGCCTCCCGGTCATCGAGAGCGATCCCGGGCAGGTCGCGGTCCGCATGGTCGGCGGCGCGCCGAACGTGCACATCGCGCGGTACGTGGCGTCGTTGCCATCGGTGGAGCGGGACGACACCGACGCGCTGCTGGTCCTGTACCGCCTGTGCTCGACCCGGGTGGTCACACCTGCGACGGTCGCGCCCCTCCTTCAGCGGTCGGAGGCCGAGGCCGCGACGATCCTCGGCCGGCTCGCGGTGGATCCGCCCGCCATGATCGAGCGGACGCGCCCGGCGCGGGCGGGTAGCGGTCCGGCCTACAAGCTGTCCGGCCCCGCCTTGGCCGCCCTCGGGCCGGCCGTGACGTACCAGGTACGGAGCATCTCGGACACTGACAGGAAGGTCGTCGCCCACGTCGTGGAGTACGGAAAGATCACCAACCGGACGGTCCAGAACCTGTTCGACGTGACCGTGCACCCGGCGAACGCCATCATCGATGACCTCGTGCGCCGGGAGATCCTCGTCAAGACGTCCGTCCAGCAGCGGGGACCCGGCGTGGAGTACGGACCGGGATCGAAGTTCCCGCATCGCGCCCGAGCCGCACGGAAGCGGCAGGGGTCGAAGGTGGACGACGCGACCCTCTGGGACGAGCAAGAGCCGTGACGACCTTCACCGAATCGATCGTGGAGGAGGCTGCGCTGGCCGTCCTGGGCAGGCTCGGCTGGGCAGTGCTCCACGGTCCGGAGATCGCGGTGGGGACGGCGGCCGCGGAGCGCGCGGACCCCGGGTTCGCGGGTCCGCGTGGACGTGATGGTTGGCACCGAGGCCCGACAGGCGCGGGTGCTCGCCGCACCGACTCCCTGGTCGGCTCGTGACGACGCCGCAGACCATGCAGGGCTTCATCCGAGCTTTGTGGGCCACACGGAGGCGCGTCTGACGCTGGTGACGGTCGATCGCAGGCCCCTAGACATCGCAGCGCGAGCGTGGGCCCGGTCGACCCTGCGGTCTATCCGGCTACGGTGCTACGCCTGCGGGACCAAGGTTCGCACGAGCATGCTCACGCCAAGAAGGTTCACATGAGTTTGGGGATTGACGAGTGAACCTACTTGTATGCACAGTATCTCTACTTAGAACCCAAAGGAGTCTCTTGTGCAAGTAGAGATGATGCGGGCGGCCTTGCACGAGGCCATCGACCAGATCATCGACGGTTTCCGCGACGCTGACGGTGCGACGCCACCGTCGCCGGAGCCGGATCCCACGGGCGACGGCATTGAGGTCGTCGAGGGTGAGAATCACGGACCATTCACATACCGCTGGCCCGGCGGTGACGACGAGGTGTTCACCACGTCGCGGTGGTACATCCTCGCGGACCAGGGCCGCGAGTACCGAGTGCTGGTGGCATGGACCGACCGCGAGGCGTGGGGTCGCATGAGGCAGCGCGCGGTCGTCTTCGGAGAGTCAAGGGCCTCTCTCTATCCCTGGACCGAGTTCGTGGAGACCGACGACGGACGATATGCCGCCGGGATCTCCGACCCCGATCACCCGCGGGCCCTGCTGAAGCAGGGCGCTGTGATCCCCGACTGGTTCGGTACAGCCACCGTTGAGCGCACCGACCGGCTCTTCAACGGAATTCGGCAAGGCCCGTCGCTGCGTCTGGTGCTGGGGTCGGACGAGGAGGTCCGGATGGTGCGTCACGGCTATTGGGTGGCCGGGCTGCGAAACCGGCTGTAGCCCATGCTGTAGCCCGAGTCACGAGGTGAACCGACGAGTGCCTGGCCGCCTCGGCCGGTGGCCCATGAACCTCGGGCCCTCGTCTATGCGGGCGCCGGTCAGGCAGGCCCCGACCAAACTGACCTTCTTTCACGCGGACGACGCCGGCCCCGAAGGCCCGCGTCCCACCCGCGAGACTTCGCGCGGGCGGTCAGCGTGAAGGTGTAGTCGGTCATCCACAGGACGTCGATCCGCTCGAACACGGCCTCGGCGATCGGCAGAGGCGTGGCGCGCTGCGCCGCTCAGACATTCTTGACATCTTTACACCTTGGCCTATCTTTACATTCAGTGTGAAGAACGCCACTTCTGTAAGGAACGAAAGACTCGCCGCTTGGGCCGTCACCCTGCTGCGAGCGCTTCCCGGCGCCCCGGTGGTCAGCGAGGCGCTGCCCGGATCCACCGACGACGGCAGCCTCCGGTTCTCGGACGCTGGCCTCGTGCTCAGGGTGGAGCAGAAGGCCCACGTCGACCCTGTAGTCGCCCATGCGATCGAGGCAGGTAACGCGGGCCGATCCACGCCGCTCCTGGTCGTCGCAAGGACAACCACGTCCGTCGCGCGCGAGATCCTCGAATCGCACGGCATCGGCTACGTGGATACCACGGGCAACGCGGCGATCGACCTGCCGGGCCTGTACGTGCGCACGGGGTCGCTCGCGCGGTCCGGATCCTTCACCGCTTCAGCCGAGATCGCCCCGGCGCCGCGCAGCTCGTCGTCGCCCCGCGTCGCAGGCAAGGCGGGGCTCATCGCCCAGGCGCTCATCCTCGAGCCGGAGCGGGCCTGGACGCTCGATGCGATGGCTGAGCGAGCAGGGGTGTCGACCGCGCTCGCCCACCGCGTGTTCACTCGGCTCGAGCAGGCGACGGTGCTCGCGGCAAATGGCCGCGGACCGCGGAAGACCCGGCGGGTGGCTTCCCCGGGGGCGCTCTTGGACCTCTGGGCGGAGGAGGCCGTCGAGCCGAAGCAGCGGCGGACCCCGGCGTACGCGCTGATGCGCGGCGACCGGGCTCGCGCAGTCTCCTCGCGGCTGGAGGAATGTGACCTGCTCCATGCGGTGACCGGCGTCGCGGCGGCGGCGCGGCACGTGGCCTTCCTGACGTCGATTCTCGTCACCGAGGTTCGCGTGACCGCGGCACGGACCCCGGCCGAGGTCGCCGCTGCCGCCGATGCGCGACTCGTGGAGAACGGGGCCAACATCGTGTTCGTCCAGGGGCCCGACGACGCGGAGCTTCGGTTCAGGCGCGAGGTCGAGGGCGTCTGGCTGGCGGCCGAGACGCGCGTGTATCTCGATGCGCTTCGCGATCCCCGGCGGGGTGCCGAGCAGGCGCGCGAGTACCGCAACCAGGTGTTCGGGTTCTGATGATTCTCTCCGCAGCCGACTACGACCCCGCGGTCACCGAGCTGTGCGAGCGCGCGCTGGTCACGGTGATCGGGGACGCCGGCTTCTGGGGCGCGAGGGCGGCGACGGCGAGCCTCTTGTCGTCTAAGATAGCTTAGTCTAAGCGGTCTTAGATAGAGAGGACCACGTGGCACGCCGGTTCATCGACCGACACCGGGAACGCGCTGACCTCGAGGCTGCGTGGTCGTCTGGGCGGCCCGAGCTCGTCGTGGTGCACGGCCGGCGCCGGGTCGGGAAGTCGGCGCTCCTTGCCCGGTTTGCCGCCGGCAAGCCGATCGCCTACTACGTGGCGGCCGAGCAGCTCGAGCGGGACCAGCTGGCGGATGTCGGCCGGGCCCTCGGACCGCTGTCCGCCGGATTCCCTCGCGGTCGCCCACCGCGGCTGGCCCTCCGGGACTGGGACGAGGCGTTGGCGACCCTCGCCGACGCTGCGGCGACGCGGCGGGTGGGGCTGATCATCGATGAGTTCCCCTACCTGGTCGCGGCCAACCGGGCCCTGCCA
This sequence comes from Chloroflexota bacterium, assembly GCA_021786915.1. The sequence goes on along the minus strand of JAJYMP010000430.1, from coordinate 1,615 downwards.
TCGCTCCTCCAGCGCTGGTGGGACGCGGTCGGCTCGCGGTCGAACCTCGTCGTCATCCTCGCCGGCTCACAACAGTCGATGATGCGATCGCTGGTGTCGTCCGAGGGGGCCCTCTACGGGCGGCCGACGCGCGCCCATCACCTTCAGCCGTTCGACTACTACCACGCCGGCCGCTTCGCCGCCGGGTGGCCGCCGGAGGACAGGATCCGGCTGTACGCGGTCGCCGGCGGCATCCCCGACTACCTCGAGGAGTTCGACGCCGCGCGACTGTTTCGCGACGAGCTCCTTCGCGTCGCGTACTCGCCGGGCGGCCGGCTCTTCCGCGAGGCACCAGACCTGCTGCGCTCCGAGTTCACAGAGCCGCGGACCTACGAGACAGTTCTTCGGGCGATCGCGAACGGCTACCTCACACCGGGCGAGATCGCGACCCAGGCGGGCCTCAGCGGCGCGAATCGCGTGACCCCCTACCTGGACCGACTGATCGAGCTTGGCTTGGTGGAGCGGACGGTGCCGCCGCCCGAGGTCAGCCTGCCGCGCTCGCGGAACAGCCAGTACGTGATCGCCGATCCGTACCTGCGGTTCTACTTCGCGCTGGTGGACCCGTGGAGGAGTGCGATCGAGCTCGGGCAGGGCGCGGCGGTGCTCGCCGAGCTCTGGGGAGAGGAGTTCGACCGCTTCGTCAGCCGGACGTTCGAGTCAGTCGCGCGCCAGCACCTCCGGCGGCTCTCAGGGACCGGCTCGATCGGTCCGTTCACCACCGTCGGGTTCTGGTGGTTCAACGGCGGCGACATCGACGCGGCGGCGATGTCGGGCGCGCGCCTGGCGGCCGCCGGCTCGGCCAAGTGGACCCGGGAGCACGTGAAGCCGGGCGACCTGGCCGACCTGCGGCGGGACGTGGAAGTCGTGGCCCCGGGCGACCGTCCCCGCCTGTTCCTCTACAGCCGGTCCGGGTTCGACCGGAACCTCGGGGCAGAACCGGAGGTGACCCTCGTCGGTCTCCGAGAGCTGTTCGCAGCGGATCTCGACGAGGAGCGCTCTGCTGGCCGCCCAGCCGCGCGACGGACCCGGCAATGACCGCCTTCACCGAATCGATCGTGGAGGAGGCTGCGCTGGCCGTCCTGGGCAGGCTCGGCTGGGCAGTGCTCCACGGTCCGGAGATCGCGGTGGGGACGGCGGCCGCGGAGCGCTCGGACCCGGGGTACCGCGACGTCATCCTCGAGCGGCGGCTGCGGGCCGCGCTCGCGCGCCTGAACCCCGGGCTGCCGGCGAGCGCGGTCGACGACGCGTTCCGCAAGCTCACCCGGGTGGCCGGACCGACGCTCATCGAGCGCAACCGGATGCTCCACCGGATGCTCGTGGACGGCGTGACGGTGGAGTACCGCCGGCCCGACGGCTCGATCGCCGGCGCGCAGGCCCAGGTCGTCGACTTCGACGTGCCAGAGGCCAACGACTGGCTCGCGGTCAACCAGTTCACCGTCGTGGACGGCGGGCACGAGCGCCGGCCTGACGTCGTGCTGTTCCTCTCTATGAAGAAGGGCCGGCCGTCAAGACCCGGGTCTGACGATCGGGTATCTCGATGGTGGGGGGAGTCGTGCTCATCTCTCTATCGCCTCCT
>JAJYMP010000269.1 GCA_021786915.1 Chloroflexota bacterium | reverse complement strand
TCGTGGAACACGTACTGGCCGTAGATGTCCTCGCCGGCGTGCTCCAGGTAGTTCTGTGTGGAGGCGACCCGGTGGTTGGAGATCGTCTCGATGGCCTTGTGGCGAGCGGTCATGGGGCTCCTGCCGGCTGTCGCGGCCTTCGCGCTGGTGCGGGGATCACCCCGAACGTACGGCACGAGGGAGGCGATTCTGAGGGTGCTGGCACGACTCAACCGAGAAAGATTGCGGTCGTAACCGTTCCGCAATCCCCTTCTCCACATTCGGTCCGCGCGGGCGTCCCCGGGCCCGCGACGGCCCCCGTGCCTACTCGCGGTGCGCGGGCTCAGCGCCGATCCGGACGGCCATGAACGCGAGCCGGGACACCGCCTCGATCCCCCGGCTCGCACCCTCGGGCGCGACGACGATCGCACCCTCGCTGAAGGGCAGGAGCACCCCGTCGAGGTTGATCACGCCGTCGCCCTCGAGCGCCTGGTACACGGCGCGCGGCGCGGCATGGGGCGGGATCCGCCCGCCGGGCTCGAGGCCCGCGACCAGGACGCGCAGCTCCGGCTCGTCGACGAGCAGGTGCGGCGTGGGCCCGGGCTTGGAGTAGGACACGACCTCACGCCAGTCGGGGATGTAGGAGCGCTCGGCCACGGTGGCCTCCTCTCGGCTGCGGATTGGGGTTGTCAGGCGGGAACCCGCACCCGGACGGCGCAGGCCAGGGGCTGCTCGGAGCGGAACGGGTCGAGCCCCTCGATGGCGATGCCGCCCCCGATCGCGGCGGCCGTCCGCTCCGCGAGTCCCAGGTGGACGCCGCACACCACCGCGCGATGCTCCCGTGCGACCGATTCGAAGGGGCAGGCGTGCAGCACGATCTCGTGCTGGCGGGACGGGTGGTCGGGCGCGGTGCCCGGGGGACCGGGCGCGAAGCCCAGGCGGCCGAACGCGGCGGCCAGGGCGACGAGGGCGGCGGCCGGCGTAGCGGCTGGCCGGACCGCGTCGGGCGGCAGCGCCTCGGCCCAGCGGCGCCCGGCCTCGCGCGCCGCCTCGGGAGCGCCGATCCCCCCGTCGAGCTGGGCCGCGAGCACGCGCGCGAGCTCCTGGTAGGGCGCGCCGTCCGGCCGGAGGGCGGCGCGCGGCCCCGCGGACGCGGAGTACTGCCAGGACGGGCGGCCAGCCGACCCGCTGCGCACAGGCGTCCGCGCCGCCTCCCCGGCCGAGACGAGCAGCGAGAGGTGGAAGCGCGCCGTCGACTCGGCGATGCCGATGGCCCGCGCCGCCTCCTCGACCGTCAGGGGGCGCCCAGCGTCGCGCAGCGCCGCGAGCAGCAGGGCGCGACGCCCTGTCCGGCGGGTGCGAGCGGGGCGGGCGGGGGCGGATTCGCGGCGCTTCATTGTGATCATTATAATTCAGGCAACTCCCCTCACGCCACCCCAGTCACGGGACCCGACCATGGACCTCTCGCGCTTCCTCCCAGCGACCGAACCGGCGGACCTCACCCATCGGCTGCGGAGCGTGGTGGATCCGGAGATCGGCGTGAACATCGTCGACCTCGGGCTCGTGTACGAGTGCGACGTGCACGCTGGCGTGGCCCACGTGCTGATGACGACCACCTCCCCCGCCTGCCCCGTCGGGTCGTTCCTCGAGGACCAGGTCCGGTGGGCGCTGCTCGCCGAGCCGGGAGTCGTGGACGTGGAGGTGGAGATCACCCACGAGCCGGCCTGGAGCCCCTCCCTGATGTCAGCCGCGGCCCGGGCGGCGCTCGGCGTGCCGGGATGAGCATCCTGCTCGCGGCCCCCGCGCCGAAGGGCCGGTCGATCCCGCTGGGGCGCCTCGCGCTGCTCGCGATCGGCGGCTTCGCGCTGCTCGCCGGGCTCACGGGCGCCCTCGTCCTGCTCGGCGTGGGCTTGCCCTCGTCGGTCGACCGCCTCGCCGCGGTGCACGGCGAACTCATGACGCTCGGGTTCCTCGGCACGGTCGTGGCGTTGGAGCGGGCCGTCGCCCTCGGCCAGTCGTGGGGCTACCTGGCGCCCGCACTGTCTGGGGCCGGGGCGGTGGCGCTCATCGCCGGCGCGCCGGGGGTCGGCGGGGCAGGCATCGTCGGCGGAGCGCTGATCCTGCTCGCGATCTACGCGGCCTTCGCGCGCCAGGAGCGCTCGCTCCAGCTTGGCGTCCAGGCGGCCGGCGCGGGCGCCTGGGTCGGCGGGGCTGTGCTGCTCCTCGCCGGCGTCCCGGTGGCCAGCGCCTACCCCTGGCTCGCCGCGTTCCTGGTGATGACCGTCATCGGGGAGCGGCTCGACCTCGCCCGCCTCGGCGGCCTCAACACCCGCGCCCGCCGACAGCTGATCGTCGCGCTGTGGCTGATGGTCCTGAGCGTCACCGCGGCACTCGTCGAGCCCGAGGCGGGCATCCGCGCCGCCGGCGTCGCGATGCTCGCCATCGCCGCCTGGCTGGCCCGCAACGACCTCGCCCGCCGCACGGTCAGGATGGGCGGCGTGACCCGCTACATCGCCGTGTGCCTGCTCGCCGGCTACGCGTGGCTGGCGGTCGCCGGCGCGGCGTGGGCGCTCACGGGGACTGCGCCGGGAGCAGCCTACGACATCCGCCTGCACGCGCTGTTCCTGGGGTTCATCGTGTCGATGGTGTTCGGCCACGCCCCGGTCATCGTCCCGTCGGTGCTCCGGGTGCCCCTGCCGTACTGGCGGGGGAACGACCTCGCGCTCGCGCTCCTGCACATGGGGCTGCTCGTCCGGATCATCGGGGGCGACGTCCTCGGGCTGTCCCATGGGCTGCTGGTGGGGGGCGTGCTCAACGTGCTGGCCATGCTCGCGTTCGTGGCCGTGTCCTTCGCCTCGAGCGCCGCCGAGCTGCGGCGCCGGGCCAGGATCGCGGCCCGGCGCGCCGCCGCGAACCCGGCATGACCGCGACGTCGACCGGCAGGCGAGCGACGCCCCCGTCGAGCGCCGCCGGGGCCGGCTCGCAGCGCCCCGCCACCCGGCAGTGGCTGCCCCGCCAGCACGGGGCGTGGGCCATGCTCGCGGTCCCGTTCCTCCTGGGCGTGGCTGCCAGCACCCCCGTCCCGTGGCAGTTCGTCCTCGCGGCGGCGTCCGTGCTGGGCTATCTGGCCTCGGCGACCGGGCAGGCGTGGCTGCGGGCCCGCCGCCGAGACCCGTTCACCCTGCCGCTGGCCGTCTACGGCGCGGGCTTCGGCGTCCTCGGCGTCGCGCTCGTGCTGGCCTTCCCGCCCCTCCTCGCGACCGTCGTCGTGCTGGGGCCCACCGCCGCGCTCGTCGTCGCGGGCGCGAAGCCGGGGACCAGGCGGGATCTGGTGAACAGCCTGGCGCAGGCGGCCCAGGCCGTGGTCCTCGTGCCGAGCGCGGCCTGGGTCAGCGGTGCGTTCAACGCCACGTCGGTCGGCGTGGCGACAGGCGTGGCGGCCGTCTACCTGCTGGGCACCGTGCTCGTCGTCCGGTCCGTCCTCCGCGAGCGCGACAGCACCGCGTTCGCGACCCTCTCGACCGGGTTCCACGCCCTGCTGGTGGCGCCGGCGCTCGTCCTCGGCCCCGTCTGGGCCGTCCTCGCCCTGGCCCTGACGGTCCGTGCGGCTGCACTCCCGCTCGCGGCGCGGCGACGGGCCGGGACCCCGAGGCCGCTCCGGCCCGTCCACGTCGGCGCGGTGGAGGCGGTGGTCGCGGTCGCCGTGGTGGTCGTCGCCTTCGCGGCCCTGCCGTAGCCCACGCCGGGGACGGAGCCGGGACTGCCCGCCGGAGCGTCCCGACATCAGCGCCACGGGCTCTGCGGCTACCGAGCGCTCCTGCCGGGCTCGGGCAGCCCGGCCGCGATGGCCTCGACGAGCTGCTCCTCCACCCAGCCCAGCCACAGGAACACGATCGTGTCGGCTGCTGCCGGGTCGTGCTCGTCGGGGACATCGAGCCCCGTGTCCTCGGTGACGCCGAGGCGCGTGCCGAGCACGAGCCGCAGGTCGTTGACCGCCGCCATCCACGCCCCGGCCTGGGCCTCGTCGAGGACGGTGGCCTCGAGGGTCGATGCGAGCGTCGCCAGGCGCTCCTGCCGCGCGTCCTCGAGGTCCGCGGAGGTGAGCTCGCGGAACGCCTCCGACGCCTCCGGGTCGCCCTTGACGGCGTCGGGGCGGAGCCGGGCCAGCCCCGGGTCGTCAGCGCCATCGGGCTCGCGGCCGAGCTCACCCGATGCCGCCCGCGCGAGGTCGGCCGCCAGCGCGCCCAGGACCTGCCGCTCCCGCGGGGCGAGCCTCACGGCAATCCGGCCGTCACCAGTCCGGGCGATCCGCCGCGGCGGGTCCTCGTCCACGCTCACGCCGCGCTCGCCTCGAGCAGCGTCGCCATCACTCTGGCGCCATCGTTGCCCACAGGCCGTGCGCATGGAGCCGAGCCACGTCGTGCTCGCAGCGCTCCTTGGTGCCGCCGGAGACCACGGCCCGACCCTCCTGGTGGACGCGGAGCATCAGTCGATGGGCGTGCGGCTGGCTGTACCCGAACAGCTTGCGGAACACGAATGTCACGTACGACATCAGGTTGATCGGATCGTTCCAGACGATGACGATCCACCGCGGCGCCGGGACGAGGCGCGCGCGCAGGGACGCATCGAGGTCGGCTTCGGGCGTTGCGGTTGCGGGCGTGGCGACGGAGGCCGTGTCGGGCATCAGGGCCCGGATCGTACGCCGGAGAGGCCGAAGGCGCAGGCGCCCGATCTCAGTCCGCGACCACTAGGGCGGCCTCGATCGATCGCTCGAGCTCGTCGACGTCGAACGGCTTGGTGAGCACGTGCACCCACGGCTCGCCGGGGTCGGCGCCCACCTCGTCGGCCAGGCCTGTGATGAACAGCACCGGCAGTCGCGGCCAGGCGGTGCGGAGGCGACGGGCGAGATCCGGGCCCTGGAGGCCCGGCATCCGGACGTCGGTGACCAGCAGGTCCGGCTCCGAGAGCACGCCGTCATCGACCTCGGCGACCACGGCGTTGCCCGACGATCGCGCGGCGACCCGCCAGCCGAGCGCGCCGAGCATCCGGGCGAGGAGGGCCCGGACGGCCGGCTCGTCCTCGACCAGGAGCACGCTGCCCCGGCCGGCGGCGATCCCGTCGGGCAGGGCCGACGCGGGTGACGGCGCCTTCGTGGGCGCCGAGGGCCCGGCGCCCACGACTGCTGCCGCGTCGTCGTCGCCGACCTCGTCCTCGGCCTCGTCTTCGTCCTCGACCAGCGGCAGGTCGATCGTGAACGTCGTGCCGCGCCCGGGCGTGGTCGCCACGGACACGCTGCCGCCCGAGGCGCCCACGATCCCGTAGACGGTGGCCAGCCCCATCCCCGAGCCGCGCCCCGCCCCCTTGGTCGTGAAGAACGGCTCGAAGATGTGCGGCAGGACCTCGGCGTCGATGCCTGCGCCGGTGTCGGCCACCGTGAGCCGCAGGGCGGGCCACGCTGGACGCTTCTCGCCGCCCACCGGCGGCCCCGGCTCCATCCGTCGCGTGGTGACGTCGATGCGGCCTCCGCCCGGCATGGCGTCGCGGGCGTTGACCACGAGGTTGAGGATCACCTGCTCGAGCTGGCCTGGATCGGCGAGGACGAGGCCGCGCTCGTGGTCCGTGGTCGCGAGGAGCTCGATGTGCTCCCCCACCAACTGGCGGAGCATCGGGAACAGGCCGTCCACAACCTCGGCCGGGTCGACCAGCTTGGGGGCCAGCACCTGGCGCCTGCTGAACAGCAGCAGCTGGCGCGTCAAGGCGGCGGCGCGGTCGGCGGCCCGAAGCACTTCCTCCACGTCCGCGCGAGCGGACGAATCCGGCGGGAGGTCGCCAATGGCGAGCTCGCCGTAGCCGCGGATGGCCGCGAGCAGGTTGTTGAAGTCGTGGGCGATGCCGCCGGCCAGCTGCCCGACGGCCTCCAGCCGCTGGGACCGCCGGAGCTGCTCGCCCAGCTCGTGCTCCGCGGTGATGTCGGCGAAGGTGGCGACGGCGGCGATCACCTCTCCGTCGCGGTCGCGGAGCGGTTCGGTGTTGACGCGCAGCCAGAACCGCGCGCCGTCGGGCCTCGCGATGTTGAGCTCGACGTCACGGCAGGACTCGCCGTGGCGCAGCGTGCGCATCTCCGGCGCGTCCTCGGGCGCGAGCGGCGTGCCGTCTGCGCGCTGGGCGCCGAAGGCGAGGCCGACGGATCG
>JAJYMP010000208.1 GCA_021786915.1 Chloroflexota bacterium | reverse complement strand
AGCGCGTCGTCGGCGGTCCAGATGGACGCGGGGAACAGCTCGAACCGCGAATCGACGAAGTAGGTGGCGTCCGGGACCGCCCACTCGAACCAGGAGCCCCATGTCTGGGGGACGAAGACGCGGCTGCCCGGCGCGACGTGCTCCCGAAGCGCCGAGGCCAGACCGCTCGGGGCGTACGAGAGCAGGCCCTCGCGACCGGTGAGCGGGTCCGATGGGCGCCACCACGGCAGGGCGACGACGACCGCGATCGCGAGGACGGCCGCGACCAGCGCATTGAGACGACGCATGGCGGCTGGGACGGCTCGTGGGCTCGGTCGTTCCTGCGGCGCCCCGCCCAGCGCGCCCGCGACCACGAGCGCCGCGCCGGCGGGCCACCACGCGACGCCTCGCACCGCCCACACGCCGAGCAGCGCCAGCCCCGCCAGCCACAGCCAGTCGGGCCACGCCAGGCGGCCGCGGCCGCGCCAGGAGACTGCAGCCGCAGCAGCGGCTGAGACGTAGAACAGCGCGCCCGGGACCGTGAGCGGGCTCGTCCGCTGCCACTCCGAGACGCGGCTCGCGATCAAGGGGTCGGCCCCGATCCCGACCGCGTACGCCCAGACGCCAGCGCCGAACGGCGTCAGGCAGGTGGCCGCGGTGCCTGCGAGGAGCACGGCGAACGAACGGCGCGCGGGCACGCTCCGCGCGAGGTCGTCGAGCCACGCGTAGCCCAGGAGCAGCGGCGCCAGCACGAAGCTGCCGTGGAGGTTCGCCCACAGCGCCACGAGCAGCGGCGCGGCGAGGAAGAGTCGCGGGTAGCGGTGACGCCCAGCCACGAGGGCCAGCAGCCCGGCGAAGACCACGATCGCGAACAGCTGCGGCCGGAGCGCGAGCGCGGGCGCCGCGGCCAGGAACGCCAGCAGCCCGAGGACGGACGCCGACCGCAGCCCCGCCCCCCGCAGCCGGGCCGCCGCCACGAGCAGCGCCACCATGGCCACAACGAGCGCAGCCCGGAGCACAGCCAGCAGCTCCCAGCCTCCCAGTCGGTGCACCACGGCGAGCAGCACCTGCGCGAGCCACTGCTGGTCGGTCCAGGGATGCCCGGCGACGGTGAACGTGAACGTGTCGACCCGGGGGATCGCGCCCGTCGAGAGGATCATGTCGCCGGCCCGGACCTGGTACGCCAGGTCCACCGCGGGCATGGGAACCAGCAGCGCCACGAGCGCCGGCACCGCGAGGGCGACGGCCAGCCACACGCGCGCGAGGCTCAAGCGAGCACTCCCGTGGCCGCGGTCGGCGCGGACGCCAGCGCGCGACGGCGTTGCAGCAGGTCCACCGCGGCCACGCCGGCCATCGCCAGGTCAAGGGAGCCAACCCAGGTCAGCGGCGGGAGCCAGGCGATGAACATCGCGTTCATCGCGGTGGCGAGGATGGCGATCCACCACTGCCGGCGGCTGATGAGCCAGGCAACGGCGAGGAACAGCACGACCGTGTAGTGGTCCCAGAGGACCGGCGCGACGACCTGCGAGGCGACCGCGGTGACGATCAGCGAGGCGTCGCGCGAGCCGCGGCGGGCGACCAGCACGACCAGCGCCAGGACCACGAGCGTGTGGAGCCCCCCGAGCGCCAGCGCCGTCGGCATGGGCAGGCCGGCGAAGTACAGCAGCGAAGCGGGCGCGAAGTTCGCCGGCGCCTCGGTCACGGTGGTGCTGATCGTGCGCTCGACCGCCAGGTAGTCCCACCAGACCGCGGGCTGCACGAGCAGCCACGGGAGCGCCACGACCACGCCGATGCCGATCGTGATCCACGCAGCGCGGTATCGGCCCGTGAGCAGCATCCAGAGGCCGAGCAGCCCTGGCAGGACCTTCGCGAAGGTCCCGAGCGCGGTGACCGCGGCCAGCCGCGCCGGGCGGTCGAGCCACCGCCAGGCCAGGGCGAAGAGGAGGAGCAGGAACGGGCCGAGGGCGCCCACCTTGACGGCGAACAGGACCGGCCAGCTGGTCCCCGCGAGCGCGAGCGTGATGATCCGCGCGGGCGCCGGGACGGGCATCGCCAGCACCGCGAGCGGGAGGCACACGGCGCTCGCGATGATGAAGACCCACATCGCCGCGGCCGGCGGCAGCACGGTGAGGGGAACGATCAGCAGCAGGAAGGGCGGCGGGTACTGGTAGGTGCCGCAGCTCCCGGCGGCGGTGACCGCCGTGTCGTAGGGCGTGCGCCCGGCGAGCCACGCCCGCGCGGCCCCGTCATAGGCGAGGTAGTCGCACCCCAGGGTGTACGACGCTGCGGCGAGGGTCAGCCAGAGGTACAGGATGAAGATGGCCAGGACGCCGGCGGCCGCGATCACCAGCCCGGGGTTGATCCGGCGAGCGGTCATCGGCTGGGGGCCCCTGGAGCGGAGACTCGCGAGAGGCGGGCGACGAGCCGCTCGGCCAGCTCGATCGAGTAGTTCTGCCCACGGTCGTGCGGGTAGACCTGGAACATCGTGGCGTTGAACAGGCCCGGGACGTCGGTGTCGAAGCCGGGCGTCCTCGCCCGATAGCCCGTGTCGACGATGGGCTGCGCGTTCCGCGCGTAGAAGCTCTTTGCGTCGAGCACCCAGTCGGTCGAGAAGGCCGGGTTGAGGACCTGGAGCAGGGGCAGGGCCGCCGCCAGCTGGGCCGCGGGCGGTTGCTGCGGCAAGTCCGCGTCGGCCGGGCGGTACGCACCAAGGTAGACGAGGTGGCGGCCGCCGTAGCGCTCGGGAGGCACCATCGCGGTGTGCTCGACGACCGCCATGAAGGGCCACGAGGACCCGGGCACGCCGATCCAGTATGTCCCCGTCAGCGGCCGGTCGAGGGCAAGGACGAGGCAGTGGGCGGCGAGTGGCGGATGTCCAGCAGCATCTGCAGGGGCTTGGCCCGACAGCTGGCGCGTGACGCCGGGCGGCAGCGTGGAGACGACGCGATCGAACGTCTCGGTCGTGGCCTCGCTGGCATCCTCCCGTTTCCATGCCACCTCGATCCCGTCTCCCGACGGGCGGATCGCGCTCACGGCAGCCCCGAAGCGGAGCCGCCCGCCGCGCGCCTCAATCCGCTCGGCCAGCGCGCGATACAGGATCTCCACGCCGCCGTCGAGGTACCCGAGCCTGGCGGTCCGGTCGTGGAGCCGCGCCCACATCCACGCCATCGAGACGACATCGGCATGCCGACCGAACTTCGCCTCGAGCAGCGGGCCCCAGACCACCTCGTGGGCCCTTGCGCCACAGGCCCGTCGCATCCAGGCGCCAGCGGTGGCGCGCTCAAGGAGCCGCGGCGTGGGCATCGCTCGGAGCAACCCGAGCGCCATCGCCATCCTGAGGCGGTCCACGACCGAGAGGGGCGCGAAGGGGAGCAGGGATGAAGGCGAATCCAGCCGGTGGATGACCCGGTCCACCAGCACCGTCGACACCGGCTCGTACCAGCGCAGTCGCGGCCCGAGGCCGAGCTCGCCGATCAAGCGGATGGCGGATCGATCCGAGGCGAAGAAGTGGTGGTAGAAGCGCTCGAGCCAGATGTCGGTCACCACCTCGAAGCTCGAGGCGAGGCCACCGGGCCGGGTCCCCTGCTCGAGCACGGTCACGTCGTGGCCCCGTTCGGCCAGCCGCGTCGCCGCCGTCAGGCCGAGCGCGCCGGCCCCGATCACCGCGTAGCGCATCACGACGGCGCCACGGCGAGCGCCGCGCGGGCTCGCCCCTCGGCGGCCCACAGCGGCGGGACCGCCGCCAGCACGGCCAGCGTGTTGACCCAGACCACGGGCATCACGACCACCAGCGCGAACGGCAGGAGCCAGCGCCGGTCCAGCGCGGCGGCGGCCGCGACGAGGACGACACCGATCGGCAGGCGCACCAGGAGCGGCACCGGCAGGAACCAGCCCACGGTGGCCGGCGTGGACGAGCTCGTCTGCAGGATGTCCAGCCACGCCCGCCAGGCCGACGCGTCGAGGACATACGAGGCGGCTGCGAGGACCGCGGTCACGCCCAGGGCCAGCGAGAGCGCGCGCCACTCGCGTCGCACGGCAAACCAGAGCACGCCCACGCCGGGGGCCACCTTGGTCAGCAGCATCAGCGCCCACGGGGCGGCGGTCCGGAACCCCAGGACGATCGCCGCGGCGTACAGCAGGTGGACGTTGCCCGAGATGATCTCGAAGGGGATGGGGAGGAACAGCATCGAGGGCAGCGACCATCGGCCGAGCAGCCACCACAGCACCGCGAAGTTGAGGCCCGTCCAGAGCGTCGCGAAGGCGGGCCACGGCAGGATCGTGACCGGCGTGAGGATCTGGGCGAAGGCCGGGGAGTAGACGTACGCGCCCATCGCGCCGGCACCCTGCCCGTACATCGGCCCGTGCGCGGTGGACCAGTACGCGTACGCGTCCACGCTCTGGTCCCACGGCTTCACCCCGAGCAGGCGCAGCGCCATGAACGCGGCGGCCAGCGCGACATACCCGTCGCGCGCGAGCCGCGGCAGCAGCGAATTCCCTCCCCGAGTGCGCACCAGGCGATGCTACGTCCCGGAGGGGGGCCCGTTATCGCCCGATGGTCAGGGGTCCTCGCAGCGAGGCTCAGCCCGCGGCGGCCGACACCTCGCGGGGACGCACGGCGCGGGCGCCCTCGTCGTAGAGGGCCTGGACCGCGTTGACCATGATCTGGATGCAGAAGCGGTCGTGGACCAGGTCGTGGCCGGCGCGGGCGAGCATGTCGGCGAGCTGGTGGTTGGTGAGCAGGCGGGCGATCGCGGCCGCGAGGGCCGGCGGGTCGTGGGGCGGGACCAGCAGCCCGGTGACGCCGTCCTGGACCATCTCGGGGATGCCGCCGACGTTGGACGCCACGACCGGGCGCGACATCGCCATCGCCTCGAGGATCGTGAGGCCCTGGGCCTCGCGGTAGGACGGCAGCACGGCCACGTCGAGCGCCGCGGTGACCGCGGGGATATCGTCGCGGCGGCCGGTGAAGATGACGTGGCGCTCGATCCCCTGCTCGCGCGCGATCTGGCGGAGCGCGTCCTGGCGCGACCCCTCGCCCACGATCAGCAGGTAGGCGCCGGGCGCCCGCTCGAGCACCATCGGCCAGGCCTCGAGCAGGGTGGGGTGGCCCTTCTCGAGCTCCAGGCGCCCCACCACGCCCACGATGCCCGCGTCGGGCTCCATGCCGTACTCGTCCCGGAGCGTGCAGCACGGCTCCTGGTGGTCGTACCGCTCGAGGTCCACGCCGTTGTAGATCAGGACGCGCTCGGCGCCCAGGCGCCCCTCCTCGACCACCTTGCGGTCGATCGCGTTGGACACCACCACCAGGCGGTCCATCGAGGGCGTCAGGCGCCGCAGCTGCTCCTGGTCCTCGGGCGAGCGGACGCGCGAGGAGTGGACGGTCGAGACGACCCACGGCCGCCGGTGGCCGGCGGTGGCGAGGGCGATGGCCGCCTTCGTGCCCACGATCTCCGCCCGGTACATGTGGTTGTGGACGACGTCCGGACGCGCGTCCGCGAGGTGGGCGGCGAGCGTGGCGGTCGCGATCACGTCGTCGGGCTCGTCGATGACCGTCACGTCGAAGCCGTGCCTCTGGAGCTTGCGCACCGCCGACCCGGGCGAGAGCGACACGATCGAGACGTCGTAGAAGCCGTGGTCGAGCCGGTTCACCAGGTTGAACACGTGCTCCTGCGCGCCGCCGTTGGTGCCGGTGGCCATGACCTCCACCACGCGCACCTTCCGGGGGCCGGGGACCGGCAGGTGGACCATCGGGTCGGCGCACGGGTCGCCGGGGAGCGGGGGCGTCATCGATCCGCGGTACGCCGGACCAGCACCCGCTGGATCGTCTCGTCGACGGCGCCCCACTCGTACTTGTAGGGCTCGTCGCCGCGCAGGAAGTCGATCCGCCGCGCCCCGAGCTCGAGCGCCCGGCGCACCAGCCGCTCGACCATCACCACGCCGGGCGACAGCTCGCGCGCGTCCGGGTCGACGCCGGCGTTGTAGTAGAGGACGGCGTCGTCGGTCTCGAACGACACGCAGGCGGCGATGCGCCGGCCGTCGACGGTGAGGAACGCGAGCTGCAGCGGGCCGTCGGCCCCGAACAGCTCGAACAGCCGCCGGAAGAACACGCGGCTCTGGGCGCCGCCCTCGGTGCCCGGGAACAGGCCGTCGGTGCCCCATCGCCTCTGGTGGAGGTCGATGAAGGCGGACAGGTCCGCGAGCGGG
>JAJYMP010000755.1 GCA_021786915.1 Chloroflexota bacterium | reverse complement strand
GATCCCGTGCAGGCGGAGCTCGAGCGGACGACGCGGACGGCGTCCGTCGAGGCGGAGCTCACCGCCCTGAAGGGCGCGGCGACGGCAGCCGCCGGAGGGACGGCCCGATGATCGTGCGGATCCTCACCGACGGCCAGTACCGCGTCGACGACGAGCACGCCGCCCACCTCAATGCGATCGACGAGCGGCTCGGCGCGGCGGTGGACCGCGGCGACCACTCCGCCTACCACGAGGACCTTGCGCGGCTGGTCCACCTGGTCCGCATCCACGGAACGAGGCTCGAGCCGGGGGAGCTGGTCGGCTCGGACGCGGTGCTCCCGCCGCCCGACGCCTCCCTGGACGAGGTCCGCGCCCTGATGGGTGCGGACGGGCTCGTGCCCGGACGCTGAGGTGTCGCGGCGCTCGGGCCTCCTCCTCGCCGGGGGCGCGATCCTCGGCCTGGCGCTGGCCGGGGTCGTCTGGGGCGCCGTTCTGGGCGTCGCGACCCTGCTGGTCGCCGTCCTGGTCTCCGGCCTCGTCGGCCAATTGCTCCTCGGCGGCCGCGCGGACCCCGCCCGGATCCTCGTTGCCGGCGCCGTCGGCGCCGTCCTCGGGACCGTGCTGCCTCGCATGGCGGGGTGGCCGGCACTGCTGAGCATCGGCGGGGTCCCGGTGCTCTGGTCGGTCGCAGGGGCCGTGGTCGTCCTCGCCGCCCTGCGGCTCAGCCCCGGCGCGCGGGCGCGATGAGCGGCGCCGCTGGGCAGCCGCCGCCGAGCCCCATTCGCGCCCGACGGTGAGCTCCCCGACCGTCGCTGACTCCCGGCGCCTGCCCGCGACCTCCGGCAGCCTCGCCCCGCCGGGCGTCGGTCAGACCGCAGGGCTCCCGGGCGGACCTGCCGCGCTGCACGCCGAGGGGGAAGGGCACGGCCGGGTCTCGCTCAGTCCGGTTGCGCTGGCCGTCCTCGTCGCGACGGTCTGGGGCCTGTGCTTCGTGCTCATCAAGGCCTCGAGCCCGGGGCCAACGCCCATCCTGCACGCCGGGCTGCGCTCGGCCACGGGCGGCGCCGTGCTCCTCGCGTGGGCCGTGCTCGCGGCGCGACTCGGGCCGGCTCGACGTTCGGGCCGCAGCAGCCCGCTGCGCCTCCCGAGTTGGCCGGTGATCCTCATGCTCGCCATCGCGAACTCGGTGCTCGCGCTTGGGGCGATGTACCTCACGGCGGGCCGGGCCGAGGCGGCGGTCGCGTCGGTCCTCGGCGGAGTGCAGCCACTAGCGCTCGCCGCGGCGGGATGGCTGCTCTTCGGCGAGCGGCTCGGCCGACGGGCCGGCACGGGGCTCGCGACGGCCATGGTGGGCGTCGTCCTCATCGCGTCGCCGAGCACGGGGCCGACCCGGCTGGACGGGGTCGCCCTGTCGCTCGTCGCGGCCATCGCGCCGGCCCTCGGAACGATCGCCATGCGCCGCCTCGCCGACAGCGTCGACCTGGTCGTCACGACAGGCCTGCAGTTCGCGCTGGGCGGGGCGGTGCTCCTTCTGGCGAGTGCCCTGACCGAGCCGTGGACGCCGGGCGCGCTCACGACGGGCCTGCTCCTCGACCTAGCCGTCCAAGGGGTCGCGGGGACGGGCCTCGCGTACGTCGCGTGGTTCTGGCTGCTCGCGCGGATGCCCCTCGTCCGGCTCGGCCCGGTGCTCTACCTGGTCCCCGTCGTGGGCATCGCCGCCTCACTCCTGAGCGGTGAGCGGCCCGCGCCCGTCGAGCTCTCCGGAGCCGCGGCCGTGGTGATCGGCGCGGTACTTGCGGCCGCTTCCGGATCCCGAGGGCGCGCCAGTACACCCGGCAGTGACCCGCACGCACCCGCCGGGACCGTGATCTACTACAGTCATTATAGTAGCTAGCGTGAGCGCTGAGGAGCCGCCGCGGGCAGGACACAGGCGGGCCGACCGGCGCGTGCGGGTCGACCGTCCCCTGGCCCAATACTTCCGCTACACGGCGCCCGGCGTCCTGCGCGCCAAGCCCGAAGCCAGCCGACCGACAACGAGCAGTGGGCGGCTGTGGGCCTTTGCGCGGAGGGTCCTCATCGGCCCGCCCCTCACGAGCGAGCAGGAGGCCGAGGAGCGGCTCTCCAAGAAGAAGGCGCTCGCGATCTTCAGCTCTGACGCCATCAGCTCGAGCGCCTACGCAACCGAGGAGATCCTGCGCGTCCTCATCGTCGCGGGGGCGGCGGCCCTCTCGGCGAGCCTGTGGATCGCGCTGGCAATCGCGGGCCTGCTCGCCGCCGTGGCCACAAGCTACCGCCAGATCGGCCACGCCTACCCCTCCGGGGGCGGGGCGTACGCCGTCGCGCGCGCGAACTTCGGGCTCGGGGCCGCCATCGTCGCCGCGGGAGCCCTGCTGGTCGACTACGTCATGACCGTGGCCGTCTCGACGTCGTCGGCCGTGGAGCAGATCACATCGGCCGTGCCCGCGCTCGAGCCCGGGCGCGTGGCCATCGGCGTCGCGGCGATCGCGCTCATCACGCTCGCCAACCTCCGCGGCGTCCGCGAGTCGGGCAACATCTTCGCGATCCCGACCTACCTCTTCATCGGCGGCACGCTCCTCATGATCGGGATCGGACTGGTGCGGGTCGCGCTCGGGGATGGCGGCGGAGCGGCCCAGGCCCCCCGGCCGCGACCTCTCGAGGCCGTCGGCGCCATCCTGCTCCTGCGGGCCTTCGCCGCAGGGTCGGTGGCCCTGACCGGCACCGAGGCGATCGCGAACGGCGTCCAGGCCTTCGAGCCGCCCGAGGCGACGAACGCCGCCCGGACGCTCACGGCGATGGCGGTGCTGCTGGGCGTCCTGTTCGTCGGCATCACCTTCCTGGTGGACCGCTACGGCATCACGCCGAGCGGCCCGGGCGGCGGAACAGTGGTCGCGCAGCTGGCCGCAACCGTCTACGGGACGGAGTCGCCAGGCTTCTACGCGTTCCAGCTCGTCACTGCATTGATCCTCTTCCTCGCCGCGAACACGAGCTTCAACGCGTTCCCGCGCCTCGCGGCGATCCTCGCCCGGGACGGCCTCATGCCCCGCCACTTCGCCTTCCGCGGCGACCGCCTCGCGTACACGGTCGGCATCCTCCTGCTTGGGGCCGTCGCGTCGGTGCTCGTGATCGTCTTCGGCGGGAGGACCACCGCCCTGATCCCGCTCTACTCGGTCGGCGTGTTCGTGGCCTTCACGATCAGCCAGGCCGGCATGGTCCGGCACTGGCTGGCTGTGCGCGGTCCCGCGTGGCGTCGCCGGCTGGCGGTCAACGGCGTTGGCGCGGGGCTCACGGGCGTCGTGGCGGTCGTTGTCACCGCCGCGAAGGCGCCCGAGTCGCTGCTCGTCGCGGTCATGGTCCCGGGACTCGCCGGGCTGATGCTCCTAGTCCGCAGGGAGTACTCGGTCCAGGCGTCCGATCTGGCGGTACGCCCGGACGTCGTGATCGGACCGCCCCGTCGCGAAGAGCGGGTCATCGTGCCTGTGCCCGAGGTGAACCGGGCGGTCGTCCAGGCCGTGACCTTCGGGCGGTCCATCTCCGAGAACGTCATCGCCGTCCACGTGACAGACGATCTCCAGGCCGGGTCGGCACTTCGCAACACATTCACCCGACAGATGCCCGGCGTGGCCCTGGTGATCGTGGAGTCGCCCTACCGCGCGGTCGTCGAGCCCCTGGTCGCCTACCTCGAGGCGTCCTCGTCGGACCCCGATCTGCTGACGATCGTCGTGCTGCCCGAGTTCGTGCCCCGCCACTGGTGGGACCAGGTGCTGTTCAACCAGGTCGCGGGCCGGCTCAGGCGGGCGCCGATCGGCCGCCCGAACACGGTGGTGAGCATGGTCCCGTATCGGCGCGACAGATGACCAGGAGCGACGCCGTCGGATCAGTCCCGAGCATCGGCAGGTCTCAGGTGCACCTCACATTGTGCTCATTGGACCGGCCCACCTTGTGCGGGCGCAGCGGGCTGTTTCAGGAAAGAGGAGGGGGAGCGCCCACCTCGTCCGACGCACCCCGGCACTGGGGCGATGCTGAGCGGCCTACGTTTCGGTCGCTGCCCTGCGCCGCCCATGCACCGTCGGCCAGCGTCGGCACCAACACCGGAGTGAACCGCAATGACGCCGGATGAGGACGGCCGCGGGGCTTCAGCTGCCGACCTGCAGCGCCGCCGCGCGGCCACCGCCCGCGAGGCCCTCGCGCTGATCCGGCCCGCCCTCCCGGCGGACCGCTCGGTCGATCTGCGGCTGGCCGGCGACGGGCGAGCCGAGCCGGGCGCACGGGCGCACGTCGTGGTCGGCGGCCCCGACGCTCTCGCCAGGCTCCTGTGGCCGATTTCGGCCGACGCCTTCGGCGAGGCCTACCTCCGTGGGGACATCGAGATCGAAGGAGACTTCGGGGCCGCCATCGACGCCGGGCGCGCGCTCGACGCGAAGGTGCTCGCGGGTGCGGCGCCCCGCATCGCTCGGCTGGGCCTCGAACTGCGTCGCGGCGCGGGCTCGGCTCCGGTACTCGAGCGCCGGGCGAGGCTCACCGGTCGGCGGCACTCGCGAGCGCGCGACATGGCCGCGATCCGCTTCCACTACGACGTGGGCAACGAGTTCTACGCGACGTGGCTCGACTCGAGACTCGTCTACTCGTGCGCATACTTCGAGACGCCCGACACCTCGCTCGACGCCGCCCAGGAGGCCAAGCTCGACCTCGTCTGTCGCAAGCTGCGGCTCGGGCCGGGGACGAGGCTCCTCGACATCGGCTGCGGGTGGGGGTCGCTCGTGTTCCACGCGGCCGAGCGGTACGGCGCCGAGGCGACCGGAATCACGCTCAGCGCGGCGCAGGCTGACTGGGCGGCGAAGCAGATCCGCCAGCGGCAGCTCGAGGCGCGGGCCGTGGTCGCCGTCCGCGACTACCGCGATCTCCGCCGGATGGGCTCGTTCGACGCCGTGGCATCGGTCGGCATGTTCGAGCACGTGGGCCGCGACCGCCTCGAGGCGTACTTCCGATCGGCGTTCGCCGCGCTCCGCCCTGGAGGCCTGTTCCTCAACCACGGCATCGCCACCGCCGACGCGAGGGGCCGCAGCTGGCTGCGACGCCTGCGCCCCGGCGACGGCGGGTTCCTCGGCCGCTACGTCTTCCCGGACGGAGAGCTGGTCACGGTCGAGGAGGCGATCGCGGTCGCCCGGCGCTGCGGCTTCGAGCTCGTGGACGTCCAGAGCCTTCGGCCCCACTATGCGCTCACGCTCGCCGCATGGGTCGAGCGCCTCGAGTCCCACGCGGGCGCGGCGCGCGCGCTTGCGGGCGAGGAGGTCTTCCGCACCTGGCGGCTGTACATGACCGCCGCGCGGCGTGGGTTCGAGGAGGGCTCGCTCGACGTCGCCCAGATCCTCCTCGCGCGACCCGCGCCGGGCGGGCCGTCGACGCGGCCGCTGCGGCCGTGGTGGTGAGGTGAGGCCGCCTGGGCGCCAGGGACTGGGCCCGCATCGGCCGCACGCGCCAGTCGCGTCCTCGCCCCAGCCCGCTGGAGCCGCGGCATGAGTGCGTCTGTGCATGGCGCCGGGCGCCACGCGATCACGACCCCGGTGCGGTGGGACGACTGCGACCGCTACGGCCACCTCAACAACGCCGCCTACGTGGCGCTGGCCCGGCTGGCCCACGACTCCTCTGCCATGCCCGGGACCCGGCTCGTGGCGTTCGAGATCTCCTACCGGGCCCCGGTCCCCCTCGGCGCGCGGCTCTCCGTCGCGGTTGCGCCTCTGGCGGGCGGCGACGGCGTCACCGAGACGAGCGTCGACTTCGCGGTGGGCGGCGACCTTGCGGCGACGGCCCGCGCCGCCTGGGACGACGGGCCGGACGGCGACTCCCAGCGGCACCTCCCCCCCACGGAGGGCGCCGGCGGGCGGTGGTTCCGCCACGACGAGCGGGTCCGGACGTATCACCTCGGCCCCGACGGCCGGCTCCGCCCGCAGGTGGTCCTCCAGTGGTTCGAGCACGCCGTGTTCCGGGCGGCCGAGGTGGCAGGCTGGCCCCTCCAGCGGATGGACGCCGCCGGCTTCGTGAGCCTCGTGGTCGGCCATCGCCTCGTCCTGGGACCAGGCGCGCGGGAGGGCGACCGCCTCGCCGTGTCGAGCCGGCTCGTCGACGTCCGGCGCGTGTCCGGAACGTGGCTGCACGAGCTCCGCAGCGCCGACGGTTCGCTCATCGCCGCCGATCACGCGCGGGGG
>JAJYMP010000138.1 GCA_021786915.1 Chloroflexota bacterium | reverse complement strand
CTTGCGATCGATCCCCGTGAGTCTCGCGATCGCGCGCAGGCCGCGGCCCAGGACCGCCAGCCGCAGGACCTCCCGCACCTCGGACACTGCCACCTCCCGAAACGCCACCCCGCACCTCCGGTCCCTTGGACCCCTGGCGCGGCGTACCACAGCCGGCGCATGGCCTGCCGGGGTGGTCCCATGAGTGGCGAGGGGGTGGTCCCATGAGGCTGGCGAAACCCGCCTCCGGGTGGTCCCATGTCGGTGGCGGGCGACAATCCGGAACCCCGCCGAAAACGAGGCCTTCGCTGGCGGAGACACGCTTGAGAAAGGGCGCAGCACACTTCCTCCGCAGAGACGAACCTCGGAGGGCTCCGGGTGTTCGCGTCTGCAGGATCGCGAGACGCCCGTGGCCGTGCGTCGCTCCACGCGCCCTGGGATGGCAATGGATCCCGGGGTACTCGCGCCCTGGCGGCCTCGCTCACAGCGGACTCGGCGTGGTGGCGCGGCCGCGCCAGACCTCCGGAGGTGTGGCCCCGGACGCTTCTCGGCCCGCTCCTGGGCCCGCGAGAAGCCTCCCGTGGGCAATGGCCCTGCTGCACCGACCGAGGCAGGGGACCACACGTCGGACGCCAAGGCGCTGCGGCGAAGGTGGGTGGCCGGTGGACGCTCCGCTCCGTGGCTGCGAGAGCCAGAGCCGCGGATGCGGGGCGCACAGAAAGGCCCCCGGAGCCAGTTGGCTCCGGGGGCCTGTTCGCCTTGCCGTCAGCGACTCAGGGGAGCGGGTCGTTGATCTGCTTGTAGAAGCCCATGTCGGCCAGCTTCTGGAGGAAGGTCAGGTTGTAGGTCTTGGTGAGGTCCACACTGGAGATCGCCGGCTGAACGGCCGCGAGCGTCTGGGCCGGAGCCTCGAACGCCTTCTTGTCGAACATCATCGTCCGGTCACCCGTCTTGAGGAACGAGTTGATCGCGGTCGTGGCCTGGTCCTGCGTCTGGGTCGTGAACTCCATGAACTTGTTGATCGCCGTCGGCGTGTCGAGCCAGATCGAGTTCTGGGCCTCGAGGACCGCGGCCTGGACGGCCAGCGTGGTGTTGGGCATGTCCTTGAGCGTGCTGACCTTGGCGGCGAGGCCGCTGCGGCCCCACGTCTGGCCGGACGCCGCAAGGTTTACGAGCATGTTGAAGCCGAGCTTCTCGAGCTCCGGCTGGAGCGCGGCGTCGGCCGGCGCGCACCCGATCGAGCCGCCCTTGAGCGCCGCGATGCGCTCGGACTGGCCGCCGACCTGCGTGATGGTGACGTCGGACGGCTTGAGGCCGAGGGCGGTGAGGGCCATGAGGACGGACCCGTGCGAGGTGCCGCCGAACGTGCTGACGGCGAAGACCTTGCCCTTGGCGTCGGCCGCGGTCTTGATGTCCGACCGGCAGAACAGGGCGTCGTTGACCAGGATGGAATTCATCGAGATCGCGTTGGTGGGCGTATCCGTCGTGAGCGTGTTGATGACGGACGAGACGCCGACCACCATGTAGTCGACCTGGCCGGCCATGAGCGCCTGGACGCTCTTGCCGTCACCCTCGAACCCCACGACTTCGACCGTGAGGCCGTACTTCTGGTAGAGCCCGAGCTGCTGCGCGAGCTTCTCCGCGAACTGGCTCGGCTCGCTCACGACGCTGAGCGCGATCTTGATGTTGGTCTTCTCCGGCGTCGGGAACTGCACGGCGGCCGCACTCGCGCCGGCGCTCGCGGGCGCTCCGGTGGCGGGTGCTGCCGACTGAGCGGTCGGAGTGGCGGCGCTGCTGACCGCCGGTGAGCTGGTCGGCGACCCGCTGCCCCCGCTGCATGCCCCGACCGCCAACCCGGCGGACACGGCAAGCGCGAAGAGCCTTCGGTGGTTCGAGATTGGCATCTGCCTCCTCCTTCGAGCCCCAGCCGGCAGGCCGCCTGGCAGGGATTCACGATGACGAATGTACCCGAACGCAATCGGATTGTCTACATTATTCCGGGATATGTGATCCATAGCCAGAATCTTGGGTGCGTGCCATCTGGGCGAGCGCGGACCGATGCCGCGGGCTCCGCCCGCGCACAGGGAAAGGCCGGATCGACGAGCTCCGCTCCTTGCCCGGCCGGTGGCCTGCCGGGTCGCCGCGCGCAGCGTCGCCCGCCGCGCGACCGAGGAGCCCTACTCCGCGCGCGCCGCGGACCGGGCTCGATCCCGCTCCTGGATCGCCATCCAGACCCGCTCGGGCGTGAACGGCACCTCGCGGAGCTGGATCCCGGCACCCCGGCGGAGGGCGTTCGAGATGGCCGCCGCAACGGGGTTGAGCGATCCCTCGCCGCCGCCCTTGGCGCCGTACACCCCCACCCCGTCGCCGCGCTCGGCGATGACCGAGCGGAACTCGGGCACGTCGGGCGCGCGCGGGACCCGGTAGTCGAACAGGTTCCCGTTCATCAGGGTCCCGTCCTCGTAGACCAGCTCCTCGCGCAGGGCCATCCCGAGGCCCATCACCGCGGCGCCGATGTCCTGGGCCTCGACGAGCTGCGGGTTGATCGCGCAGCCCACGTCGCCCACGGTCACCAGGCGGTGGACGGTGATCTCGCCGGTGGACTCGTCAACCGAGGCCTCGACGCCGACGCAGCCAACCTCCCAGAATGGGGGCATCGCCGCCGTCGCGCCGTCGCGGCGGAGGTAGCCGCGCCCGATGGCCTCACCCATCGCGCCGCCGAACCAGGCCCTGACCACGGAACCCCAGCCGTGGGCCTTGCCGCCCACGCGCACGCCGCCCGGTACCTCGACGACCTCATCGTCTCCGGTCGCGAGCGATTCGCGGGCCCAGGCCACCAGCTGGGAGCGGGCGTCCCGCGCGGCAGACTGGATCGCGAGGCCCATCAGGGTTGTCGTCCGGCTCGCGCCGGTTGACCGGTCGAAGCTGACCGCGCTGGTGTCGCTCTGGAGCAGGTGGACCTGGTCGAGCGGGACACCCATCTCGCCGGCCGCGATCTGGGCGAGCACGGTCGATGAGCCCTGGCCGATCTCCGTGCTGCCGCAGGAGACTGTGACGGAGCCGTCGGCGTGGACGCGGACGATGGACGTGGTCACGGGCTCCGATCCCGCGTCCGACGCGGACAGGCAGATCGCGCGCCCGTGCCCGAGCGGCAGCGGCGCGTCCCACTCGAGCTCCTCGGCGGCCAGCGCCAAGTCGGCCACCAGGTCGGCATCGATCCCGCGCGCCCCGGCCCACGGCGCCTCTCCGGGTCGGAGAACGTTGCGCCGGCGGAGCTCGACGGGGTCGATGCCCAGGCTTTCCGCCGCATCGTCGAGCTGTGTCTCGCCGGCCAGCGTGACCTGGGGGGCGCCGAAGCCGCGGAACGAGCTGCCCGGCACCGTGTTCGTGTAGACGGTCGTGCAGGTGACGTCCAGGGCTGGGATCCGGTAAGGGCCGCCGAGGCGGTTGGCGGCCTTCCGGCCGACCAGCGGCGAGTTCTCGGCGTAGGCGCCCGAGTCGAGCAGGATGGTCGCGTGGCGGGCCAGGATGTGCCCGTCCGCGTCGAAGCCGGTCCGGAGGCGGATCGTGGCCCCATCGCCGCGGGTGGTGAGGATCGACTCGTCGATCGACAGGGCGAGCCGGACGGGGCGGCGAGCGCGAAGCGCGAGCGCGGCTGTCAGCGGCTCGACCTTGGTGTACGACTTGCTGCCGTAGCCGCCGCCGACGTAGGGCACGATCACGCGAACGGAGGCGAGGGGCAGGTGGAAGCAGCGGGCCAGGTCCTCGCGGACCATGTACGGGTGCTGCCCTGAGGTCCACACGGTCAGCTCGCCGCGCTCCCAGCTGGCGACTGCGTTGTACGGCTCCATCGCGTAGGCGTAGCAGCGCGGGTAGCGGTACTCGCCCTCCACGACCAGGGCGGCCCCTGCGAGGGCGGCCCCGGCGTCGCCCCAGTGCTGCCGCGACTGCGAGCAGACGTTGGGGTGGGTGCGCTTGATGTCCTCCTCGAATCCCCGGTGGGGCCGCTGCTCGCCGGGCTTCTCGTGGAGCACGGCGGCCCCGTCCTCGAGGGCGGCGTCCGCATCGGTGGCGTAGGGCAGGGCCTCGTACTCGACCGAGACGAGCCTGGCCGCCTCTTCCGCGGTCACCGGGTCCTCGGCGACTACGCCGACCACCGGCTCGCCGATGAACCGGACCTTGCCGGTGGCGAGGAGCGGGTGGTCAGCGATGGAGTGGCCGTACAGCAGCTCCACATCGGGCAGGTCGGCCGCGGTGACGATTGCGACCACGCCGGGGTGGGCGCGCGCCGCCGCCGTGTCGATGGACAGGATCCGGGCGTGGGGATATGGGCTGCGGACCACTTTCGCATGGGCGAGGCCCGGCATCCCGAGGTCCACGGTGAACTGGGCGGCACCGGTCACCTTGGCCAGCGCGTCCCGGCGGGGGACGGAATCGCCGATCGGGGCCGGCGGCGTCGGTCGCGTGGTCACCCGCTTCATCGCGCGCCTCCCGGAGTCTCTGAGCTGCCCTCGGCAGGGGTCGCCTCTGTGCCCATTCCCGCTCGCGACGCCGCGAGCACCGCGTCCACGATCGGGACATAGCCGGTGCAGCGGCAGATGTTGCCCTCGAGGCCTCGCACGACCTCGTCGCGAGTCGGGGTGGGGTTGTCCTCGAGCAGCGCGGTCGCCGCCATGAGCATCCCCGACGTGCAGAAGCCGCACTGGAACGCGGCCTTGTCGACGAATGCCTGCTGGACGGGCGCCAGGACGCCGTCCGTGGCCAGGCCCTCGACCGTCCGGACCGCGCGCCCGTCTGCGTCCACCGCGAGGTAGGTGCAGGCGCTCATCGCCAGCCCGTCCACCAGCACGGTGCAGGCGCCGCAGACCTGCGCATCGCAGGAGACATTCGTCCCCGTCAGGCCGAGCCGGTCCCGGAGCACCTCGGCCAGCGTCTCTCGCGGCTCGATGAGGAGGGAGCGAGCGACCCCGTTGACGGTCAGCTCGACCGTGACCAGCTCATGCATCGGCCTGGGCCTCCCGGATGGCGGCCGCAACCGCTCGGCGGAGCAGGACGGTCGCCAGGTGTCGCTTGTACTCCGCGCTGCCGTTGAGGTCGGCCTCCGCCTCGATCTCGGCGAGTGCGCCGGACGCAGCCGCGAGCGCCGCCTCCAGGCCGTCGCCCTCCGCGTCGGCGCCCAGGAGCGCCTCCGCCCCGCCCGCCACGAGGGTCGGGACGGGGCCCACGGACCCGACGGCGACGGTCGCGGCGGCGATCGCCCTGTCGCGGACGGTGAGGCGGACGGCGACCGATGCAGCCGGGCGCTCGAAGAAGGCGACCTTGTCGTAGCTGCGCCCCTCGCCGGCCGCCGCGGGCGGCACCCCGACGGAGATGATCACCTCGTCGGGCTCTCGTGCCGTGAACAGGGGGCCGAGCACGAACTCGTCGATCGTGAGCTCGCGGCGGCCCGACGGGCCTGCCAGCAGGACCGTGGCACCGCAGGCGAGCAGGAACGTCGCCGGGTCCGAGTGCGGCTCGGCGAAGGCGAGGTTGCCCCCGATCGTGCCGGCGTTCCTCACCCGCGCGTTCGCCAGGTGGAGCTCAAGGCCGGCGAGTGCCGGCAGCTCCTGCCGGACCAGCTCCGATCGCTCGATCTCCCGGTGGGTCGTTGCAGCCCCCAGCCGGAGCCAGCCGTCCGCCCGGCGGTCGATCCCCTTGAGGTCAGGCACTCGCTTGATGTCGATGAGCGTGCCGAACTGCGCGAATCCGAGCTTCATCACCTGGAGCAGCTCGGTGCCGCCCGCGATGTAGGCGGCGTCTCCGGAGGCCGCCTCGAATGCTGCCTGTGCCTCCTCGAGGGTGGTGGGTCGGACGAGCGAGAAGCGCGGGATCACGGCAACCTCGTTCGGGCGTATCCAGATGACGTGACGCCCCGGCCGAGGCCGAGGCGACGGGCGGTCCGATTGGGACGGACGGCCATGATGTTACCAAAGATGCCGCGATTGGCTACAATGTGCCAGCCGATGGTGGCATTACTGGTTGATTTTTTCCCCCCCGCCATCGATCGGGAGAAGGGCATGTCCGAAGACCGAAGCCTGATCACCAAGCGCGAGCAGCCCCTGAGCGCCACCTCGATCTCGGAGATGACGCAGCGGGAGACTTGGAACAAGAAGCACCCGCCAGTCGAGGCGGCGATCGTCAAGAACCTCAAGACCACCGAACTGGTGGCCCGCGAGTTCCGCAACA
>JAJYMP010000038.1:2115-6232 GCA_021786915.1 Chloroflexota bacterium | reverse complement strand
CTGAGTGATGCGCCAGGTCGGGTGATGCGCCAGGTCGGGTGATGCGCCAGGTCGGGTGATGCGCCAGGTCGGGTGAGGCGCCAGGTCGGGTGATGCGCCAGGTCGGGTGAGTCGCGTGGGAGTCGCTCGAGCGGTCTTCGTGCGGGCGAGGCGGGTCGGAAACCCGCGCTCGGCCCTTGGCCGTGCAGGGAATGCGCCGATTTGAACCCGTGCTGACTCAAGCGGCGGTGAGCGGATAGCCCACCAACTAGACCTCGGCGATCACCCCGAGCGACACGCGGAACCCGGCACGCCGGTGGGCGGGCGGCAGGATCGTGCCCTGGCCGACGGGCGCCCCGCCCGGGAACCACTTGACCCACTCCTCCTGGAAGTGCTCGAACTCGGAGGGGTCGCGCAGGGACCATGTCGCCCAGACGATCTTGTCGAGCGCGCTGCCCTCGCGCTCCAGGACCGCCTTGAGGTTCTCCATGCACTGAGTGGCCTGGACCTTGATCCCCTCGCCCACGAGGACCTTCGTCTCGGGCACCACAGGGCCGACGCCGGTGACGTAGACCATGCCGCCCGCTTGGTGCACGTCGCCCAGCCCGACGTTGAGCTTGCGCGTGCGGTCGCCCTGGTCGACGCCGATCGAGCGGCCCTTGCCCACGCGCGGCTTCACCGGATGGGCTTCGTCCTCGGGCGGGATGCCGAACTCGCCCGGCGGCAGCTGGATGCCGCTGGCGGCGAACTTGGGCATGAACGTGGGCCGGACGTCCGTGGGGCGAAGGTGGCCCACGATCTTGCCGTTCTCGTCAACGCCGGTCTGCTGGAACTCGAAGATGTCCTGGGTCAGGATCGTCTCGTCCTCGATCCCGTAGACCTCGGTGATGTTCATCACCTTGCGCGAGCCGTCCTTGAGCCGGGCGGTGTGCACGATGACGTCCACGGCCGAAGCGATCTGCTCGCGGATCGTCCGCAACGGCATCTCGTAGCCGGACATGAGGATCATCGTCTCGAGCCGGCGCAGCATGTCCGGGGAGCTGTTCGCGTGGCCGGTCGAGAGCGACCCCTCCTGACCCACGGTCATCGCCTGGATCATGTCCAGCGCCTCGCCGCCCCGGCACTCGCCGACGATGATGCGGTCGGGGCGCATGTGGAGCGCGTTGCGCAGCAGGTCGCGGGTGGTGATCTCGCCCTCGCCCTCCAGGTTGGGCGGCCGGGCCTCGAGCGTGACGACGTGCTCCTGGCGGAGCTGGAGCTCGGCCGCGTCCTCGATGGTGACGATGCGCTCGCCCTCGGGGATGAACGACGAGAGCACGTTGAGCGTGGTGGTCTTGCCCGAGCCGGTCCCGCCCGAGACGAACATGTTGAGTCGGGCCTCGATGCAGCAGCGGAGGAACTCGAACATCTCCGGGCTGGCGGTGCCGAACCGGACGAGGTCCTCGACGGTGTACGGCCGCGCCGAGAACTTGCGGATGGTGATGACCGGGCCGATGAGCGACAGCGGCTCGATGATGGCGTTGACGCGCGAGCCGTCGGGGAGCCGGGCGTCCACGCGCGGGCTGGACTGGTCGATGCGCCGGCCGAGCGGCGCGATGATCCGGTCGATGATGCGGAGCACGTGCTCGTCGCCCATGAACGACGTGTCGACGCGCTGGATCTTGCCCTTGCGCTCGATGTAGATGTTGTGGGGGCCGTTGACCATCACCTCGGTGATGGTGTCGTCCCGCAGGAGCGGCTCGAGCGGTCCGAGACCCGTGACCTCGGCCACGACCTCCTCGACGAGGCGGCCGCGCTCCTCGCGCGTGACCGCGAAGCCGTTCACGGCCAGCATGCGGTCGACGATGCCGCCGATGCGCTCGTGGAGCTCGTCGCCCTCCTCGGCCGAGAACAGCTCGGCGGACGAGGCGATGACCTCGCGCTGGAGCGCGTCCCGGACCTCGCGCAACTGCTGTTCGCGCCCGACCGAGCCGGTCCGGCGCAGTCCCTCGTAGGGGACCGGCGCCAGATCCTCGGCCCGCTGGCCCTCGGCAATCTGCTGCGCCCGTTCGATCCGCCTGAGCAGGGACAAGAACGCCTCCCCGTGGTCGCTGCGAGGCCGCGATTCTACGGCCCCGGCACGGGTGGCGCGATGGGCGCACCCGCACGGCGCAGTCTATTCGGTGTTGTCGCTCCACCTCGACCTTCGGTTGACCATGCAACCAGCCGCGCGTACCCTGACAGGGTGATCGAGATCGCCCTCGTGGGCCGCACGGACCGCTGTTGCCTCTGTCCCCGGCGAGAGCCGGAGGCGGTCGAGCGCGCGGTCGTCCGCGTCTAGCTCGTTCGCCGCTCCGGGCCTCGCGTTCCCGCGTCGTCGTCGCGCCCTCGGCGTGCGCCTGTCCCCCTCGACCCCGGAGCCCTCGACCATGACCGCCCTCGTCCCGCCTGCCCGTTCCGTCGACCCTCGAGGCCAGCGCTTCGGCGCCGGTGTCTCCGCGCTGGTGCTCGCCGCGGCGTTCCTCGCGGATCTGCCCGTGCTC
Organism: Chloroflexota bacterium; assembly: GCA_021786915.1. Next base: position 3,731 of record JAJYMP010000038.1, on the reverse strand, counting down.
GCAATCCTCCTCGGCGTGAACCTCGCCGCCTCCGCCGCCCTCGGCACCCGCTGGTTCCTGCCCGGCCGCCCGTGGCCGACCATCCGATCGGCGTTGCGCCTCGGCCGGGCAGAGCCCGAGCACGAGTACCCGCCGCGCTTCGCGCAGGCGCTCGGCGCCACGTGCATCGGCCTCGGGACGATCGCCTTCGTGGTGGGGGTGACGCCTGTCGGCTGGGTGCTCGTCGGCGCCGTCGCTGCGCTCCAGACGCTCCTGGCCGTGACGGGGGTGTGCATCGGCTGCCGGCTGTACTTCCTTCGCTGGTGGATGCCGTCGCTGTTCGCGAAGCTCATCCGCCGCGCGGACGAGGAGCGGCTGGTGGTGCCTCGGATCCACCGGGCCGCCTGACCGGTTCCACCCAGGAGGCGACGGTCACCGCGCCCCAAGCACGAGGTCGGCCGGGGCCGCCCGGTGCGAGTCAGGCGTCGAGCGGGTCGAGGAGCCCGGCGCGGTACGCGACGATGGCGGCCTGCGTGCGGTCCGCCGCCCGGAGCTTCCAGATGATGTTCTGGACGTGTTTCTTGACGGTGTCCTCGGCGATCGCGAGCTGGCCGCCGATCTCCTTGTTGGTCATGCCGTCGGCGAGCAGCCGGAGCACGTCGAGCTCGCGCGGGGTCAGCGTGAACGACTCTGCCCGGGCGCGAGCGGTCTCCTCGGCCGGCGGCTCGTCCGGCGGCGCCATCAGGGCCTCGCGCAGCAGCCCGGGCTCGACCGCCAGCTGGCCGTCGGCCACGGCGGCGATGGTCGAGAGGATCTCGCCCGTGGACGCCTCCTTGAGGACGTACCCGGCCGCCCCCCGGCGGATCGCCTCGAGCACGTAGCGGCGGTCGTTGTAGAGGGTCACGATGACCACCGCGACCGGGTGCTCGAGCTTCTTGATCTCCTCGAGGCACTGCAGGCCGTCGAGGCCCGGCATCCGGATGTCGAGCAGGACGATGTCCGGTCGCAGGCGCTCGATCTGGACGAGCCCCGGCTCGCACCCGTCTGCCTCCCCGACCACCTCGACCCAGTCAGCCGTGGACAGCATCGCCTCGAGGCCACGGCGCGCGAGCTCGTGGTCATCGATCAAGAGCACGCGACTCCGCGGGTCGGGCATGGCTTCGTCGCTCCCTGTGGCTGATATCACTCGTCAGGTCGCTCGGGTTCCACGAGCGGTACCTGGATGCTCAGCGTCGTCCCCGTCCCGGCCCGGCTCACGATGTCGACCCGGCCCCCCAGCCAGCCCGCGCGTCGCTGCATGCCGATCAGCCCCATCCCCTCCAGAGTCCTGCGATGGGCCGCGGTGGGATCGAAGCCCACTCCATCATCGATGACCGTGATGATGCCCCGGCCGCGGGAGGCGCGCAGATCGATCTTGATGAGGCTTGGCTGGCCGTGCTGGACGGCGTTGCTGATCGCCTCGGCCGTCATGGCGAACAGCCCGGCCTCGAGCCAGTACTCGGCGCGCGGCAGCTGTCCAGCCACCTCCACCGTGATCGAGTCGGGGACGCTGTCGCGGACGTGGATCTGGATGGCGTTGGCGAGGCCCAACTCCTCGAGGCCCGGTGGTACGAGGTTGTTGAGGACGGTCCGGATTT
>JAJYMP010000038.1:0-2105 GCA_021786915.1 Chloroflexota bacterium | reverse complement strand
GGATTTCCTTGATCGCCGCCAGGAGCCGCTCCTGTGCAGCGTCGAGGTGGCGCCCCGCGGCCTCCGGGCGCGGCCCGGCCAGCGATGCCCGCGCAGCCTCGAGGAACCGGTGCGCCGAGACCATCGACTGGGCGGCATTGTCGTGCAGGCTGTGGGCCACGCCGACGCGCGACTCCTCCGACTCGCGCAGGGTTTCGCGTGCGAGCGTGTCCAGGCGGCTCATCGAGTTCTCGACGCTCACCCGGTCCCGGTCGGCGGCGGTCCAGAGCCGGTGGAACTCCTCGGTGGTGGCGATCATCTGCGCGAGGGCCGCTGCGGCGGTCCGCCGGCGCTCGGCGCCCCGGGCGCGCTGCTCCGCCTGCCAGGCCATCAGCCCGTCCACGGTCCGCAGGCGGCGGGCGGCGCGCAGGATGGCGCGTCCGGACGGGAGGTCCGCCTCGGAGGACTCCGGCGTGCCCAGGCGCAGGACGCCAACCGCATCCCGCGAGCCGGCGGGCGCCGGGAAGGCCAGCATCCGGATGCCGTAGGGGCAGCGGTCCGTGGCGGCGCGCCCGGAGCGGAGCACGCCGGCCACGAGGGCTACGGGGCACCCACGGCACGCCTCTCCGCCGTCGGCGGCCACGAACGGTGCGCACGCCGGGTGCCCGTCTTCCCAGCCGGCCACCATCACCAGCGGCCCCTCCCCCGCGGGATCGAGCTGGCCCGGCCGCTCCCCGCTGGGTTGCGCCGCGGAGGAGGCCCCGTCGAGACGGACCCAGTGCTCGGCGCCCGCGAGGACGCGGTTCGTGTCGGCCTCGGGTCCTTGCTGCATTGACGGCGAGTGTACGCCGTTGGGGGGCCTGCTCCGCCTCCCGGGACCCCACGACGAGGGCCCGGACGACGCCAAACGTCGGGGTCTGCACCGATACTCCGGCGCGCCGGGGCAGCCGACGATGCGGTCGTCCGCCGGTGTACTTGAGGGCCGGTCATCCAGATGAGCGTCTTCGACACAGTCCTGAGCTCGGCGTCAGGGCTGACGGCGGAGCCGTCGTCGCCCCCCTGCCGTCGTCGCCCCCCTGCCGTCAGTCGAGGGTCGGGACGCCGAGGATGTTGAACCCGCCGTCCACGTACACCACTTCGCCCGTCACCGCGGAGGAGAGGTCAGAACCGAGGTACACGGCCGTCTTGCCCACGTCCTCGATCGTGATGTGGGCGCGCAGCGGCGCGATCGTGTCGAACGGGCCGTAGAGCTTGCGGAAGTCCGCGATCCCGCCGGCGGACAGCGTGCGGATCGGGCCTGCCGAGATCGCATTGACCCGTATCCCGTCCGGCCCGAGGTCAACCGCGAGGTACCGGACCGAGGCCTCGAGCGCGGCCTTCGCCACGCCCATCACGTTGTAGTGGCTGACCACCTTCTCGGCGCCGTAGTAGGACAGCGTCAGGATGGACGAGCCGCGGCGGAGGTACGGCCGGGCCTCGCGTGCCAGGGCCACCAGCGAGTACGCCGACACGTCCATCGCGAGCGCGAAGCCGTCGCGCGAGGTGTCCACGAAGGTGCCCGAGAGGTCCTCGCGCTTGGCGTAGGCCACCGCGTGCACCAGGACGTCGAGCGCGCCCTGCTGCTCGCCCCACTTGGCCATCACGGCCCGGATGTCGTCGTCGCTCGTGACGTCGCAGGCCTCGATGAACGGGCTGCCGATCGATTCGGCGAGCGGGCGGACCCGGCGCTCGATCAGGCTCTCGACGGACGAGAAGCCGACGGTGGCGCCCTCGGCGTGCAGGGCCTTCGCGATGCCCCAGGCGATGGAGTGGTCGTTGGCCACCCCGAACACGAGGGCCTTCCGCCCGTCGAGCAGTCCCATGCAGTCGTTCCTCCTTCGGTACGCTGCGCATCATGCCCGACCTGCCTGCTCCCGACGACTCCCTGCGTGCAGCCCTGCACGGTGTCCGCGGCCTCCTGCTCGACCTCGACGGCGTGCTCGCGCTCAAGGGCGCCGCCGTCCCCGGCGCCCCGGAGGCGCTGGCCGCCCTCGAGCGGCACGGCGTCCCGTACCTCGTCGTGACCAACACGTCGCTGGTCTCGCGCGCGACCCTCGCCCGCTGGGGTCGATCCGTCGGATTCGCGA
>JAJYMP010000782.1 GCA_021786915.1 Chloroflexota bacterium | reverse complement strand
GAGGAGTCGGATGGCTGAGAGGTCGACTGGCTCTGGCTCTGGCTCTGCGTGCGTGGCTCGCTTGCAATTACCCAAAGTTGGTGAGGGAACGGCGGCCGTCTCGTGGGATAATTCGTAGCAGGCGGTAGTAGGCGAGGGTGCCATGGCAACGCTTGGGCATCCGCGATGGGGATGCCGATCGTATGTGATGTGCATAGCGGACATGGGATGTTGTAACCGACGACGGGATAGCGGAGGCCCATTCGTCATGCGGAGGAGCGTTATGCGGAGGAGCCGCGACGAGCCCCGAGGCACGTGTAGCCATCGCGGGCTAGGCCATCGCGGGCTGGAAAGTCATCTCGCGCCGCCGAGTGAGCTCGCCCTACAGAGGTTGCAGGGGGCCGGCTCTCCTGGCGAGAGACCTGCGGAGTTGGTCGAGGGTTCGGAGCAGGTCGTGGACGGAGGTGACGACAACCGCCTGTGGCGGAGCAACAGCGTGTGGCGGAGCAACCGCCTGCGTGGGAGCGGTCGGTTCGGTCGGTTCGGTCGGGGTCGAAGACCCGCTGCTCGCGCGCTCGTCGAGCGTAGAGACGTCGGAGGCGGCCCGCGCCTGGCGCCGGATGGAGAATCTGGTGCACCCGTTCGGCCAGGACCAGGACGAATGGCTGGCGGCGTTCCCGTGGGCGGCCGGAGGGGCGCGGGCCCTGCTGGCGCGCCTCGCGGCCGAGCCGCCGGCCTCCACCCCCCGCGTCCTGCGCTGGCCGGAGCCGCCCGGCCGGCCCGCGGGCGCCGCGGAACCCCCGCCCGCCGTGGCGGCCGCGCGCGCCCCGCACTGAACGGGCCCCCCGCGATGGCACGCGGGGCGGTTTTTGCTAGCGCCCGGCGGCGCCAGGGATCGCTATAATGTGCACGAAGCCTCACCATCCCATCGCGAGGGGGGGAAGCCGCCGCCGTGCGAGCCTTCGGCCTCCGCGTTCCCGTGGTCCTGGCCGCGACGGCAGCCGTCCTCGCCGTGCTCTTCTTCATGCAGTTCCTGTTGCAGCGCCAGACGGTGGCGCTGCCCCTGGCCACGCGCCTGCACGAGGTGCCGGGCGTCATGGGCCAGCCGCAGGTCACCGCCAATGGCGGCGTCCTCAACGTGACGGTGCAGCTGGGGCTGGTCCCCAACCTGCAGACGACTTACAAAGATCTGATGCAGGCCGCGGGCGCCGACGGCTCGCGCGTCAATCTGCGCATCAAGGACAACCGGAGCCCGGCGCTGTCGGCCGACTTCGCCCAGCTGATGTTCCCCCTGGATCAGGGGCGCGGCAGCAGCGACTTCACGGGCATGGACCAGCAGTTCACGGCGGAGGCCAAGAACCTCGACCTCACCGGCTACGACCTGCTGCTGGGCCAGTCGCACGTCTTTGTCACGCTGGTGCAGGGCAGCCACTACCTGTATGCGATCCTGCCGCTGACGCTCGGGCAGGGCGCTGCGGCGGCCGCGACGGGAGGTGCGAGCGCGTCATGAATCCGCGGCGTCCGGGACGCCTCTCGGCGGGCCCGCCGCGCGGCCCGACGTCCTCGTCCGAGGGCAGCAGCGAGCCCGCGGCCACCACGCCCGGCCCCCCGGGATCCGATCAGGTGATCTCGATCGACCCGACCTTCATCACGTCCACGGCAACCCCGAGCGGCGCCATCCTGAGCGCCACCGGCCGGCCGGAGCACACGCTCCCCGCGACAGACACTGCCGGGGCGCCGAACCCGACCGGTGTCCAGGCGCAGGGCCTGCTGCTCCTCCTGGTCCTGCTCGCCACCATCAGCCTGGTCGCCGCACGCTTGCCTGAGGTGCGGCGCCGGTAAGTCGTCGCTGTCCCCGAATGCGACCATCGACCGGGATGCCGTGGGCATCCCGGTCGATGCATGTCCGGGCCTACAGGTCGAGCTCAGTCCCCGGCCAGACGAACTCGACCGGGCCGTCCCAGCGGGCATGGATCGACGCGAGCGTGGCGTCGAGGTCGCGTCCTGCGAGCACATGGGTCAGGAGGACCCGCCCAGGGCTCGTCAGGGCCGCAAGCTCGCCCACCGCCGGCCCGTCGAGGTGGAGGACCCCCGGGGGCACCGGTCCCGGGCCGAAGGCCACTTCGGTCAGCAGCGCGTCCCCGGGCCGGATGAGCGGCGCCAGGTCGACCGCGCGGCCGCAATCGCCGCTGTACACGAGTCCCGGCCCGTCGGCCGACGCCACCCGGACGGCGTAGCTCTCCTTCGTGTGCGCGACCAGCTGCCCCTCGAGCGTCAGCGAGCCGATCCGGCGCGGCTCGGTCCCCAGGACCTCGAGGTCCAGCGCGGCATCGCTGAAGCCTGGCTCCGCGTGGAGGGCGTCAAGGCGCGCCCCCAGGTCGCGCGGGCCGATGACGCGCGCCCGCCGCGACGGCTGGAACTCATAGCGCAGGTAATGGCGGAGCGGGACCAGGTCGATGAAGTGGTCCGGATGGAGGTGGCTGACCACCACGGCGTCGAGGTCCGTCGGATGGACGTGCGCAAAGAGGCGCGGGAAGGCGCCCTGGCCCAGGTCGAGGAGCAGGTGCGTCCCCTCGTTGGCCACGAGGTAGGCCGCTCCGGCTGCGTCGGGGCGGTCGGTGTAGGCGGGGCCCGCGCCCAGGACGTTCAAGCGCACGCGGGGATCTCGATCATCGCCGGATCGTAGCGCGGCGGAGACCGGCGGCGTGCATGCCCGGGGCTCGACCGGAGGGGCGTGGCCCGTCAGCGGGCGACGCGGTGCGCCGGCCTCAGCGGGCTCGGGTCAGCGGACGGAGGGCGAGGCCGACGGTGACGCCGAGGGTGACGCCGACAGTGACGCCGAGGGTGACGCCGACGGTGACGCCGAGGGGTTGACGCCGTTGTTCACGGCGGGGGCGGGCTTGGGCGTGCGGTCCGGCTTCGGCGTGGGGGCGGTCTTGGGCGTGCGGTCCGGCTTCGGCGTGGAAGTGGGCTGCGCAGGAGGGGCCGGTGTCACCACCGGGTGGCCGGTCCCGAGGCCGTTGCCGCCGGGGCTGCCGTTGCCGCCGCCGTTGCCGCCGCCCTGGTCGCCGTTGCCGGCACCCGGCGCCTGGCTCAAGCTCAACCGCTCGATCGCGTTGTCGCTGGAGGCGAGGGCCTGGTCGAGGCCGGGCAGGGCGTTGGCGTTCGCGTTGGCGTTCGCCTGCCCGATGAGCGAGAGGAGCACCGTGCGATGCTGCTGCATGGCGGCCAGGACCTGCGGGGCGTCCGGGCCGGTGGTCTGGGCCAGGGACGTCGCGTCGACGACGTAGGCGTGGAGCGCGGCCGCGAGAGCGCCCTGGTCGTGGCGCGCCTCGGCGTCGTACGCCTCCGCCAGCCGCACCTGGGCATTGGCGATCTGCGCCTGCAGCCGGGCTGCCGGGTCGGCCGGGAGGGTGGCGTCCTCGAGGGCGATCCGCGCCTCGTAGAGCGGCCCGCCGGCACGCGACGCCGCGAACACCGAGGAGCCCAGCAGCAGCCCGGCGAAGACCGCCGCGGACGCCGCCAGCGAGACGCGGCGCAGGCTCCAGTTGGAGAAGGGGAGGTGCCGCCGCCCGGGTGTCGGGCCGGCCTCGATCCGAGACCGCCAGGCGGCTTCCATCGCAGCCGTGCGAGCGCGGCGGATCTGCGCGGGGCTGGGCTCCAGTCGGACCCGTGCGTACCGCGCCATCGTCCGCTCGAGCTCCTCGCCCGCCTGCGGGTCGATCGCCTCCATCGTCTCCCAGTCTCTCGGCTCGTGCCCGCTCATCGCGTCGTCCCCGACGCCTCGGGCAGGTCGTCTGCCGCAATGCCGAGATCGCGCCTCAGCGCCGCGATGGCCCGGAACTGGAGGCCCCGGACGGTGCCCTCCTGCCGGCCCATGGCCACGGCCGCCTCTTTCGCGGACAGTCCCGCGAAGAACCGCAGCTCGATGGCCTCGCGCTGCTCCGGCGTCAACCGCCGCAGCGCGTGCGCCACGCTGTCCATCTCCTGGCGGAGGACCGCCAGGTCGTCGGGGCTCGCGTCGTCGCTTGAGTGCTCCGCCACGATGTCGAGCGTGGCGTGCTCGCGACGCGTCCTGACGTGGTCGATCACCACATTCCTGGCCAGCCGGAAGAGCCAGCCCCCGAAGGGGACACCTCGCGCCTCATAGCGCGGGAGCGCCTCCAGGGCCTTGACGAAGACGAGCTGCGCAAGGTCCTCCGCATCGCTCGGGCGGCCGATGCGGGCGGCGACGAACCGGTAGACCGGAACGTAATAGTGGTCGAACAGCGCCCCGAACGCGTCGGGGTCGCCTGTCTGAGCCGCTGCCACGAGCCGATCGATCGCCTCGTCGTCGATGCTCATAACGATGCGCCGTCTCCGGTGTTAGGCCTCCGGTGCGCCGCGTCGACGCACCGGAGGCGCATGGTACGACTTACGGGCCCTTCACCACGTTGGCGGGGCTGTTGACGTCCGAGACGTCAAGCGAGATGGAGAAGGTCGCGCCGTCCGTGCCGGTCCCCTTGAGGATGTAGCCGACGGCGTAACCGCCCTGCTTGGCCACCCACACGTCCCAGCTCCACTTGGCACCGGTCAGCCCCATCATCGAGAGGCCGGCCGAGGCCGCGGCGAGGGTCGCCTCGTCGGCCTGGTAGTGGGTGGTGGCGATGCCGTTCTTCTGCTCGTCGCCGACTGCCTTCATGCCCGACATGTAGGACGCCATGCCGCCCAGCAGCTTGTCGGGGCTGAGCGAATCCGCAATCGAGCTCTGGCTCGAGTCGGTCGACTCGGTCAGCGAGCCGCTGCCCAGATCGACATACGTCTTGCCGCCGACTTCGACGATGCGCATTCCCATCATCGAGATGTCGGAGGCCTTCTCGGGCTTCAGGACGACGGTCCCCTCCATCGTGATGTTGCCCATGGCGCCGAGGCCGCTCGTCGTGCCGGTCGACGCGATCGCGAGCTTGATCTTGTAGGAGCTGAGGTCGGACAGGGCCGAGATGGCATTGCCCGTCCCGCCAGCCGCCTGCGAGGCCGCCGCCTGCGTGGCCGCCGCCTGCGTCGCGCCACCCGCAGCGCTGGGCGCCTGCGTGGCGCCGACCGCTGGAGAACCCGATGCGCCGCCGCACGCGGCGACGATGACGGCGAGCGCCCCTGTGAGCGCAAGTCGCCGCATGATGCTTGTGCCGATCACCGGCTCACCTCCCTCGGCGAGCGGCGTGGCGTCACAGGCGACGAGTCCCCCGGACGAACACGGTCGCTACACCCTCTCGATTGGCCCCGGCGGCATCGGCACCCACACACGGTCACCGCCACGCCGGAACGCCAGCGCCTCCACTCCAGCGCTCGCAGCAAGACGATACGCGCTGGCAAGCGCGTATGCGAACCACCCCAAGCGGTGGGTGTCCGAGCCGATGGTCAGGGCACGCCCCCCCAGCTCGAGGTAGCGCGCGACGATGGGCGCCGGCGGATAGGTCTCGCGCGGCAGCTGCCGGAGCCCCGACGCGTTCACCTCGAGCGCCGTGCCCGATCCGACGAGCGCGGCGAGGGCGGGCTCGTACAGCTCAGGCTGCGCGGCGAACTGCTCCGGCATCACGTGGGGGACGAGGTAGCGCTTCACCACGTCGATGTGGCCCAGCGAATCGAACAGGCCCGACCGCGCCGCGGCCACGACCTCGTCGAAGTAGGGGGCGGTGACCTCGGCGAGCGTCTTGCCCGCGACGAACGCCGCCACGTTGTCGGGCTCGTAGACCGATCCGGGGGCGCTGTGGACGCTGCCGATCGTGAAGTCGTGCGGGTGTCGACGCAGCCAGTCGCGGATGTCGTCCTCGTACCGCCGCTCGTAGGTCAGCTCGACGCCGAACCGCACCGCCAGCCCGCGATCGGCCCAGCGCTCCGCAGCCTGGCGCACGTCGCGCTCGCGGTCCTCGAAGGACGAGAAGGCGTAAGCCGGCGCGAGGGGGTCGAAGTCGACGTGGTCCGTGATGGCGAGCTCGGCGATCCCCCGCTCCACCGCCAGGGCGCAGTACGCGTCGAGCAGGGCGTCGGGCTCGGCGTCGGGCGAGCGCACGGTGTGCATGTGGGTGTCGAGCGGGAGGTTGCGCGAGTCGCCCAGCCCCGCGGCCAGGCCGGCCCGGTAGATCTCGAACTCGACCTCCCGCCGGGAGCGCCGCGACCGCATCGGCGCCTGACCCGTGGCGAGGTCTGCGCCGGGCATCCGGCCACGCCCGGCGGACAGGTTCGCCTCGGCTGCCTCAGCCATGGATCACGCCGAGCTCGCGCCCGACCC
>JAJYMP010000310.1 GCA_021786915.1 Chloroflexota bacterium | reverse complement strand
CTTCAGACGGGCGGAAGAGGCTGGGGCCACGCACGCGGCGCGATCCCGCCGACCCAGGACCGCGCCGTCCACCCACCACGCGGAGGGCCGACATCATGACGCTGGCAACCACGCACATCGCGCGCACTCGCACCGATCGCCCACTCGCCGGTCGATCGTCCGCCGCGCCGGGCTCCTGGCGCGTCGCCGGCCCGACCGACCCACCGGCCACCGTCCGTCCAGCGGCCGGCCCGTCCGCGAGATCCGCGGCGGGCGTGACCGCGACCAACGCGGCCGGCCTCCCCGCCTCCGCTCGCCGCCGGATCCATCCGCCGCGCTCGTCGGACGTCCTCCGATACTGCGCGCTCCGCGTCATCGACGACCTCGGCCCACTCACCGGGCTCGACGCGCTCAACCTGCTCGCCCCGATGGCGCGGCTCTTCGGAGAGACCCCTCCGGTGTTCCCGTTGCTCCACGAGCTCGAGGACGAGCGGCTCGTCGTCGCGACGCCCTCATCGCCACCCAGGTACGCCGTGACGCGCCGCGGCCGGGTCGAGGCATCCCGCCTCCGCGAGGGGGTGCGGGCGCGGCTCACCGAGCGCCTCGGGCCGCGCGTCCACCTCGACCTGCTCGTCAGCGGCGCGTTCTGAGCCACGCTGCGGGTCCCGGCACCTGCCCGGACGGGTTGACCGCCATGGCCGCCTCGGGTCCGTCCGGGAGCCCCGTCGGCCAGGGACCCCGTGCTACACTGGCGCGGCTCTGAATGGGGCTATAGCTCAGCTGGGAGAGCACCTGCATGGCATGCGGGTGCCTCTGTACCGTGCTCTTACATGCTCTGTGAGCGTGCGCGAGACGGGCCAGAACGGCCCAGTTATCCGCTCTCGACTCAGGGCAGTTGCGCCGCGATGTCGGCCCGTCGCGTGGGATTTTTCGTAATAGGGTGTACGGCTGTCCTTGCAGCGGCATACCATGGCACGGTGCCCCCGTGGCGGAACGGCAGACGCACTTGGTCGCCAACCATGTGTCCTTCGGGGCGTGCCGGTTCGAGTCCGGCCGGGGGCACCAAGGGTCCGAGGTGGGCCCCGTACTAAAGTACCTTGACAGGCCGACGCCTAGGCGCCACGATAAGCGCGGTTGGCGACCGTGTTGGTCTTCGTGACCGGCACCCCACAGGACCGAGAGCCGCTCTCCCGAAGCCTAACGTGAGGGGAGGGCGGCTCTTCCTTTATCCCCAACCCGTCGCGAAGTCGCGCCACGTGGCGCCAATCCGCTCCGTACAATCCTGTTTGCCCGGGAGGGCAGGGAGGGTTGGATGGCTGGGTTCTGCCCACAGTGCGGAGCCGCACTCGCGGATGACGCGCGGTTCTGTGCGAAGTGTGGGCGGTCGATCGGCGCGCCTACGCCGATGTCGTTCTCCGAGAAGTACGCGCAGGCGGAGGCCGTCCCACCTTCCGCACCGGTGCCCATCCCGCAGGCACAGTCGAGTTCGCCGTACCGCGTGGCCCTTGGCCTCATCCTCATCGCGATCGTGGTCGCCGTGGCCCTCGTCAACATGGGTGACCATGGGACGCCACCGCAAGGCGGACAGACGGAGCCGACACCCACTCCGCCCGCGGCACCGCCCGTGGCGGCGTGGCCCGACGCTTACCAGGCGGGTGTCTGCGCGGCTAGCACCATCATCGTCGGGATGGTCGACCACTTCAGCGCGCTTGAGCGCGCCGCGAACGCGATCGACTTCGCGTCCGTGTCGTCCGAGTCCGCCTCGATCGCAGAGGAGGCCAAGCAGGCACAGGACGCGCTCGTGGGCGTCCCCTCGTGGGCTCCCGGCAACGACCTTGTGCGACAACTGAACGCCGTGACGGCAAACGTGCGCAAGGCGGCCAACGAGTATCAGCTGGGAGTGTCGACCCTCGATCCCTCGCTCATCGAGGCGGGGACGACGCTGATGACCCGTGCCACGGGGCAAATGGACCAAGCGACCGTCGACCTAACGAGCCTACACGCGGAGTACGGGTTCAGTTGCCCCTAGCCCGCGTCGACATCGTAGGCACGCCTCATCTCCCCGAACGGGATGCCCAATGCTCGCGCGAGGGCGAAGCACGGTCCGGAACGTGGGCGCGTCCCCGATCCCCTGAGTCGTTCGCGTCGAGCCTACCGGGTGCGCCAGAGAGCGTGTAGCTCGCGGTCGGGTACTCCCAGCGCGCGACCGATCCGCGCGAGCGTGGCGACGTTCGGCAGGCTCTCCCCGGCCTCGATGCGTCGGATGGTCCGCTCGGAGATGCCGGCGCGCTCGGCCAGCTGAGCCTGTGTCAGTCGGACCGCCTGGCGCGCGATCACGAGGGGCGCGAAGGTGAGCGCGAGCGGCCGGAAATGTCCTGAGGGGGTCGGCGCTTCGTCCTCTCGGTCAACCTGTCCCCCATCGGGGGCAAGAGCGGCGAGGTACTGCCGGAAGGCGTCCTCTGCCTCTCGTCGTTGCGCGGCCACCATCCGCCGCTCGGCGGCGGGGTCGTAGTGCTCGTCCATCGTCTGCCACCTCAGCGCGGCGGCGCCCCCAGCGCCCGACGCGCGCTCCTTGTCCTGCTGCTGTTGCGTGCTCCTGCGTGCGGCGCCTGTGTGGGCGGGGCTGGACACTCGTTGACCTCGCAACGATCGCAAGTGCCCACGTCTCGCCCGATCCCCCGTGATGGCGTGCCATCATGCCATCGTGCCGTCATGCCATCGTGCCGTCATGCCATCGTGCCGTCGTGATGGCGTGATGGCGTGAGAGAGCGGATAACTGGGATTTCTACAGGCGTCCACGCCCCAACTCTCACGCTCGGCTCGCGCTGTCCTGGGCCATCGTGAGAGCGCATGCTTGACACGCATGCTGCTCCCCCTCCCTCCCTCGCCACGCTCGTAGAGCCGCTCGCCCTGCCTGCCCTCCGGGGGGGTGGGGTGCCGTCGCGCACCCACTCATACAGGCGGCCGGCCCGGCGATCTTCGGCGGCCCCGGGGGTGGGGGGTGCTTCCAGATCGCTCAGGGTCGGGGAGAGAGAGTCAGCCATACCACACCATGCCTCCATCCGAAAATGCCTCGGTCTGTGCATGTCTGCACGGATTGAGTGGGGGGCGCCGCAGGCCGAAGAACGGCGCCCCCCGGGAAAGTCGGTGAGGCTCAGCGGTCCCATGGTCCCTTGTACGCACGCATGAAGCGCCCCAGCCCGTCGCGCGAGATGCCATGGCGACGGAACGGATCCGGGTCCTCCTCGGTCCTCGCCGGCGTTCTCGGCTGCGGCGCAGTCTCGGGCTCCAGCTGGTCGGCCCTGAGCGGCAGCCGGTTCGCGATGCGGTACTCCCGATCCGACTCGCGCTCCACCTCCTCCGCGGGCCGGAAACCCGGGCCGAACGCGCGCGCCGCGAGGTCGTTGCGCCCGCCATCGAACCACTGAGACACGATGTCTTCCTTGACGATCGCCGGCGTCTCGCGCGCCCGCTCGATCGCCTCGACCGCGGCACGCTGCCCGGTCAGCTTCGCCACCCGATAACGCAGGTCGGTGAAGGTCGGGACGCCCTGCTCCGTCAGCGTGTCCTGGTACCGCTGCTCGCGCTCCGTCCGGCTCAGCGTGAGCCACTTGGCCAGCGTCTCCTCGTCGTCCAGCCCGAGCGCGGCCCATGCCTGCCGGCCGGCTTCGATCTGCGCGGCGTGTGCCTGGCGGTCGCCCGCCACCATCTCGGCGATGGCCTCGTGCCACGCGTCGGCGGCGTCGGGGGGCGACTCCTGTGCCGCCGCCTCCTCGGCCGCGATCGCCTCGCGCGCCGCGTCCGCCTCGGTCGCCGGCGCGTCCGCGAAGTAGCTCGCCACTGCCTGCCGGATCTGCTCCGGCGTCGGTTCCTGCGCCATGTCCTTACCCTCCCGCCGCCCTCGCGGCATTCCTGACAAACCGTCGGCGGCCCGCGGTGAGTTCCGCCGCTACTGCCCGCGTCCACGCCTCCACGTCGGCCGGGACGCCTACCCCGGCCATGAGGAACGCGGCACGGCGCCGCGTCTGCTCCACGGCCGTTCGTGCCTCCGCCCGGTCCCCGAGGGGCGCGCTCGCCGCTCGGGCCTTGGTCCATCGCCAGTCCCAAGCGGCACGCAGGGCGAGGGCGGCCGCGTCGATCGTCATGCGACACCTGCCAGTCGTTGGCCCGGCTTGCGGTCGCGGACGACCTGGCCCTCATCGGCGACGGTCCCCATGGGCGTCGGCATCTCTGCCCGCGTCCAACCGCCGTGACGGTCGATGGTCGGCCCGTGAAGTGAGCCGGCCGGGTAGGCGGGCGATACGGCGGGCTCGAAGTCCACGCGCTCGCCCCACCCCCGGCAGGCGGACTCGTCGCAGCGCTCGTCCGAGTAGTGGCAAGTGCAGAGACAGGCCGTCGCCTCCCACGCGTCGCCGACGTGCGGAGGCGCGATCTGGTCCTCCGCTACCACCTCCGTCCGAAGTGCCCGTTCGGCGGCCATTGGAGCGGCTTTGGCGGCCAGCGCGCGGCCGTTGCGACGCGTCGTGATGAACGGTCGCGCCCTGTGGCGGGTGGCTCTACTGAGCACGGTCCCGCCCTCCGATCCGCCGGTCGAGCCACTCGGCTACGTCTGCCTTTCGGAAGAACGTCTGCCGGCCGATCCGAACGCGCGGCAGGTTGCGCCAGTTGCCGATTGAGCGCTCGGTGAGGCCGAACGCCTCGGCCAGCTCGGTGACGGTGACGAACGCGTCAAGCGGGTCGCGCTGCTCGTTCATCGGTCGCCCTCCGCCAGACGATAGGTGGCCGTCTCCGGCTCGTACTGGATCCCGAGCCCGAGCGCCCGCGCGAGCAGGATGCCGGCATGCACCGGATCCGTCGCCGCTTCCGCGTCGATCGAGGCGCGAAGCTCCCCGTAGGTCATCCTCCGGCCCCCCTTCATGGCCTCGAGCCATGCCGGCAGGGGCCGCACCTGCGGCCCGGTCTGGTCGACGGTCGCGGGGTTCGTGGTCTGCGTGTTCATCGTGTCCCTCCCTCAAGTTCCTCGAGGTCTGCTTGTGCCTCGGCGAGGCGCGCCCGCGCCGTCGTGATCTCCGCCCGCGCCCGCTCGGCGTCGAGGTAGCTCGCTGCGCTCCGCTCGTCCTCCTGGGCCGTGCGGAGCAACATCTCCGCGATCGCCCTCCGGGCAAGCGCGCCTTCCGTCCGCTCGTCCATCTCGTCCTCCTCCGTGAGTGGCTCGTCCCATGGGTCTGCATCGAGTAGGGGCGCGGCCACTAGTCGGCCCTCAGCCCGTCGCGCGTGCGCGCGCGGGGGGTTGATGCCACTGATGCCACTGATGCCACTGGCCCAGTCGCCTCAATGGCCTCAATTGCATCAGTGGCATCACTCTCCCCAGGAGCACGGCCGGGGAGGAACCAGTAAGAGCGCCGCGGGAAGCCACGTGCCTCGCTCGACACCTGCGCCCGTCGCCGCGCGCGTTCAAGCGTGGCCTCCGCGATCCCGGCCTTCCTCGCCTCCTGCTTGACAATCGCCGATTGGATGCAACCGCCGACGCTCGCGAGGTAGTCCGCCAACCACATCGCCGCCTCGCCCGCCGCGGTTCGACTCTCGGCTCCGTCGCCTGCCTCCGCGATCGCCTCGCGGATGCTCCGGTTCGTCTCGCCTGCGTACACGACGCGGCTAGCCGTCACCGGCCCGTCGTCCGTCTCTCCGACCGTGATTGACTCGATGCGGAGACGGAGCGTCGGCAGGTCGACCCGGCCGAGGTTGTTCTTCGGCTGCCCGAGCAGTCGCACGGTCTCGTCGTCCGGGTCGACCATGAGGAACAGGACCGCGCGTGCCACCGCCGGGAAGGCGCGACTTCCCATGAGGAGCGACAGGGGGTCGGTGGACATCGACTTGTTGACGTGGATCAATCCGAGCACGACGGCATTCGTGCGCTCGGCGAGCGCCACCAACGGCTCGAGCGCCCGGCGTACCTCCGCGTCCTTGTGCGTATCAAGGCCGGCGTCCAGGCGCGAGAGCAAAGGATCGAGGATGACTAGAACTGCGTCAGCGGCACGTAGTTCTCCACCAAGGGCGGGGATGTCGTCCGGGAGCGACAGCCCGGAGGGCACGTCATCGCTCGTGTCAACCTCGACACGGAAGACGCGCTCGAGGTCGGCGCCCGCGGCCATGAGGCGGGGTCGGATGACCTGCTCCCATGGATCCTCGGACGCGACAACCACGACGCCCTTGGGCGTGCCGAAGTTCGCGCCCGGCAACTGTCCGCGGGTGACCCGGGCCGCGAGGTCGTACGC
>JAJYMP010000378.1 GCA_021786915.1 Chloroflexota bacterium | reverse complement strand
CCTGGCCACCAAGCTCCCCCTGCCCCGCGCGCCCCCGCCCACCAACGCGTTTGGTGTGGACGCGGATCGCTCCCGTGAACCCCAGCGTTCGGCGCCTGGCCACCAAGCTCCTTGGTAGCTGCCGTCCTGTGAGTCTCGCAGTGGCGCGGCGCACCATCCCGATCGGTAGAGCGGACGCGGGCTCGGCGAATCAGGTGCTTGCTACCAACCTCGCCGGTGGCGAGGGCACGCATGGGTGCGCCTGCCGACGCCGCGCCCAGGGCTACCAACCCTGTTGGTGGGCGGAAGGGGTGCTGGAGGGCGAGAACCCCGCGGGCCGATCCGACCGGGCTGGCCCGCGGGCGAGCCACAGATAAGGTCCGCCAAATCGGCGATCCCCATGATCACGCCATGCCTGAGCCCCGGCCGCAACGTCGGCGCAGTCGTACGGCCCTCCGCCTGGGGCGCGAGCGCGCCCACTACTTGGCGCGTCGCCTCGGCATCGCCCTCCACGACCGTCGCCTTGCCGCCGGGCTGACGCAGCGGGAGGTAGCGGAGCGGACGTCGCTCTCGCAGCAGGAGGTCAGCCACCTCGAGCTGGGTCGCGGCCGAGGGACGTCGTTCCTCACATGGGCGGAGGTGGGCGCGGCGGTCGGACTGCAGCTGGCCGGCTTCTTCGAGCAGGCGCCGGGCGCGGATCTCCCGCGCGACATCCAGCACCTGCGAGGCCAGAATCTGATCATCACCACAGCACGGCCCGGAGGCTGGGCGGGCACGCCGGAGTCGGTGGTGGAGGGCGACGGCTCGCGGCCGCGCAGCATCGACGTGCTGCTCACGCGTGAGGTGAGACAAGAGGCAGCCGTGGTTGAGGTGTGGGACCTGCTGCTCGACGGCGGCGCCGCGATGCGCGGGCTCGAGGCGAAGGTGCTGGCGACCCGCGAGCGCCTCGGGCCGGGCTGGCGGGTCGAGGGCCTGCTGGTCGTGCGGGGGACCGCGCGGAACCGGGCACTCGTCCGCGACCTCGCGCCCCTGTTCGCCGCGCGCTATCCAGCCAGGTCCGGCCAGTGGCTGCGAGCGCTGGCCGATCCGCTCGTCCCAATGCCCAGCGCCGGCGGACTCGCCTGGACCGATGTTGCTGGCACCCGCACGATCGCGGCCCGATGGTGACGAAACGCCGGACGAACGGCCGACGCGGGGCGGTCCGCGCCGAGGCCCCCGCCGAGGGCGCCCAGTCGATCGCGGCCCCCTGGCGACGAAGCGCCCAAGGCGGTCCGGGCGGGAGGGCTCACGTTGCCCGCGAGCCCGCAGGGGGGACCGCAAGTCCCGATGGCTAGAATGAACGCATGACCGGGGGGCTTGCCATCGAGACGATCGCACTCGCCAAGCGCTTCGGCGCGGTCGAGGCGGTGGCCGGCATCGACTTGGCGGTCCCCACCGGGAGCGTGTTCGGCTTCCTGGGCCCCAATGGCGCGGGCAAGACCACGACGATCCGCATGCTGGTGGGCCTGATCCGACCGACCAGCGGGTCGGCGGCCGTGCTCGGCGTCCCCGTTCGCCCGGGCGGCGTGGACCTCGTGAGCATTGGCGCCGTCGTGGAGCGGCCCGCCTTCTACCCGTACCTCTCCGCCGCGGCCAACCTGCGCCTGTTCGCGGCCCTCCAGGGCGTCGGCGGGTCGGGAGCCGAGCGACTCATCGCCGACGCCCTCGATCGCACGGGGCTCGGGCTGGCCGCGAACCGCAAGGTCGGCGGCTTCTCCACCGGCATGCGCCAGCGGCTCGCGCTGGCCCTGGCGATGCTCCACCGGCCGCGCCTGGTCATCCTCGACGAGCCCACCAACGGCCTCGATCCCGGCGGCGTCGTCGAGGTGCGCGCCACGATCACCGAGCTCGCCCGGGCCGGAACCACGGTCTTCCTGTCGAGCCACGTGCTGTCCGAGGTTGAGCAGCTATGCGACCTCGTCGCGGTCCTGGCGCGCGGCCGCGTCGTCGCGAGCGGGGCACCGGCGGAACTCCTCGATGGGCCGGGCTCGCTGCGGGTCGGGTTCGACACGCCTGCCGATGCGGAGCTGGCGCGACGAGTCCTCGGCGACGACGGCGTGGCGGTCAGCCCCGCAGGGGTCGACGGCGCCGTGCTCAGCGTTGGCGTCGGCGCCTCCGACGGCTCCCGGATCGCCCGGCGCCTCGCGGCTGCGGGCCTGTTCCCCGCCGAGCTCACGCCCGTCCGCCAGTCGCTCGAGGCGGTGTTCCTGGAGCTGACCCGCGACGCCGCGCCGGGACCCGGCGGTGCCGGGTTGTCCGGCCCGGATGACCGGGACGCGGCGCCGAGCGGCGATGGGCCCCGATGAGGCGCCACCTTCGCGCCGACGCCATCCGCCTGGGCGCTCGCTGGGACGTCCGCGGCTTCCTGCTGCTGGTCCCCGTCCTCGCCGCCATCGGGTTCCTGTTCTCGTACGCCACCATCGAGAGCCACTTCGGCTGGGACCAGAGCCAGCCAATGCCGCCCGAGGTCGCCACGGCGATTCTCGCCGACCGCGCGAACTACGCCTTCCCGCACAGCATCCTCACCGTGCTCGACAACGCGCCATGGGTGCTGTTCGGGCTGTTCTTCATGGCGGCCGGGACGATGGGCCTCGAGTTCGGCTGGGGCACCATCCGGACCGCGCTGATCGGCTCGCCCGACCGCGTCCGCTTCGTCCTGTCTCGAGTCGTCGCCATCGGCGTGATCGCGGTGGTGGCGCTTGCGGTGCTCCTGGTCGTCGGGCTGGTCATGCCCGGCGTCATGGGCCTGGCCGGGATCGAGCTGCCCCCGCCGCCCGACACGGCCCCGCAGGTCATCGCGGGCACGGTGGCGGCCACGGTCGTCATGGCACCCTTCTTCATCGCCTTCGGCGTGCTCCTGGGCATCGTCACCCGCGGCCCAGCCCTCCCACTCCTGCTGCTCATCGTGGACTTCCTGGTGGAGGGCGAGGTGGCGGGGTTGCCGGCAGTGAGGTCCGCTGGCCTGGAGTGGCTCGCGCACTCGCTGCCGCTCATGAGCGTGCTGAACCTGGGGCAGGCCGCTCGCGACCCCGCGTCGTACGGCCTCCCGTCGTTGACCGGCGGCCCGCAGGTCTACGTGCCGCTCGGGCTCTCGTTCCTGGTGGTCATCGGCTGGACGTGCGTGTTCATCGCCCTTGCGGCCTGGCAGCTCCGCCGAACCGACGTCCTCGAGTAGGGTCGCGAGGCTGGGCCGACCGGCCCATGCAACACGGGGCCGAATCGGGCTGCCCGCCCGGTCCGCACCCCTGATGATGGGTGCCGGCGTCCAGGCGGGGCGAGCCACGCCCCCAACGCGGCGGTCGGTCGCCGCGGGACGACGCGCGCAAGGGGCGAACAGCGTCGTGAACAAGGTCAGCCTCACCGTCAACGCGCGACCCGTGCAGGTGGTCGCGCACGACAAGGACACGGTCCTGCTCGATCTCGTGCGCGAGGACCTGGGTCTCACCGGCACCAAGCAGTCGTGCGACCGCAAGGGCCAGTGCGGGACGTGCATGGTCCTCGTGGACGGCAAGGCCGTGCTCTCGTGCGTCACCAAGGTCGAGGGGCTCGACGGCGCCGAGGTGACCACGATCGAGGGCCTCGGCACGCCCGAGCAGCCCAACCTCGTCCAGCAGGCGTTCGTACTCGCGGGCGCGGTCCAGTGCGGCTTCTGCATCCCCGGGATGATCGTCACCGCGGAGGAGCTGCTCCGCCGGAACCCGGACCCGACCCGGGACGAGGTCAAGCGCGCGCTTCGCCGGAACCTCTGCCGCTGCACGGGCTACGTGAAGATCATCGATGGCGTCCAGCTGGCAGGGTCGTTCCTCCGCGGAGAGGCCAGGCCCGCCGACTACCTGCCCGACCCCGACGCGCCCATGATCGGCACCTCCTTCCCGCGTCCGTCAGCCGTGGCCAAGGCCACCGGCACCGCCACATTCGGCGCCGACGTCCGGATGCCCGGCGCACTCGAGATCGCGGTCGTCCGCAGCCCGCTCGCCCACGCGCTGATCCGAGGCATCGACACCAGCGCGGCCGAGGCCATGCCGGGGGTCGCGGGCGTGATGACCGCCAAGGACATCCGGGGCACGAACCGGCTCAAGTACCAGGTGGCCGACCGGCCGATCCTGTGCGACACGAAGGTCCGCCAGCTGGGCGACGCGGTGGCCATCGTGGCGGCCGAGACGAAGGCGCAGGCGCTGGCCGCCGCCGATGCCGTCAAGGTCGACTACCAGGCGCTGCCCGTGCTCGACACCCCTGCCAAGGCGATGGCCGAGGACGCGCCGCGCGTCCACGACGACACGCCCAACCTCTGCTACCGCCAGCCGATCACGAAGGGCGACGCCGCGGCCGCGTTCGCGAGCGCCCACTGCGAGGTCACCGCCTCGTTCAAGACCCAGCTCGTCCACCAGTCGCCCCTCGAGCCCGAGGTCAGCCTGGCCTGGATCGAGGGTGAGGGCGAGGACGCCGAGCTTGTCGTCGTGGGCCGGAGCATCAACATCCACCTCCACATGCAGACCCTCCAGGAGGCGCTCGGCTGGGAGAACATCCGATACGAGGAGCCGTTCGCGGGCGGCCAGTTCGGCATCAAGGTTGAGGTCATCACCGAGGGCATCGCGGGTGCCGCGGCGATCCACTTCAACCGCGCCGTGCGCTACGTGCCCAGCATCGCCGAGTCGATGCTCGCGACCTCGAAGCGCCACCCGTTCGAGGTGGAGACCCGCCTCGCCTGCGACGCCGACGGCCGGCTGACCGCGATGGCCATGGACATCGTCGTGGACAACGGCGCGTACATGAGCCTCGGGCGCGTCATCGTCAACCGGGCGCTGCACATGCTGACGAGCGCCTACGACGTGCCGAACCTCGCGGTCACGTCGCGCCTGGTCTACACGAACAACCCGTGGGGATCCGCCGCCCGGGGCGCCGGGCCGCCCCAGACGCACTACGCGCTCGAGTGCGCGGTGGACCTGCTGGCCGAGAAGATGGGCATGGACCGGCTCGAGTTCCGCAAGCGCAACTCGCTGCGCGTGGGCGAGGGGACCACCGCGACCGGCCACACCGTGCGCGAGTGGCCGTTCCCCGGGCTGTGCGACGCGATCGAGGCGCCGTACGAGCGGGCGCTTGCCGCGGCGCGGACGGCGAACAACGGCGGTCCGGTCCGCCGCGGCGTGGGCCTCGGGGCGGCGGCGTTCGGCATCGCGATGCCCGGCGACAAGTCGATCGGCTTCGTCGAGCTCGATCCCGACGACGGCGTGACCGTCTACATGGCGGCCGGCGACCCGGGCGAGGGCAACGATTCGATGATCAGCCAGCTCGTGGCGTCGGTGCTCGAGCTGCCGCTGGCGAAGGTGCGCCTGCGGACCCGGAGCACGAGCGACACCGCGGCGTCCGGCCCGGTGTCGGGCTCGCGGGCGACGTACATGCTGGGGGGCGCGGCCGTCAACGCGGCCCAGCAGCTGCGCGCGGCGATGGACGAGCTCGGCTCGCGCTCCCACGCGGCGTTCGTCGCGGCTGGCACGCCGGTGCGCTACCAGGGCAAGCGGACGACGGTCGAGACCGCGCCGCTCGACCCCGAGACCGGGATCGGGCCGTCATTCGAGGTCAACGTGTTCAGCGTCCAGATGGCCGAGGTGGAGGTCAACACCGACACTGGCGAGGTGCGCGTGCTGAAGCTCACGTCGGCGGCCGACCCGGGCCGGGTCATCCACCCGGGCAACGTCGAGGGCCAGCTGCACGGCGGCATGGACATGGGCGTCGGGTTCGCGCTGCGCGAGGAGTACGTGCCGGGCAAGTCGAAGGACTGGATCTCGTTCAAGTTCCCCAGCATCCGGTACGCGGTGGACATGGACACGATCCTCGTCGAGACGCCGCGCGAGTTGGGTACGCTCGGCTCGGTGGGGATCGGCGAGATGGCGATGGTGGCGACCGCACCCGCGGTCGTGAACGCGATCCGCGACGCGACGGGCGCGATGGTCTACGAACTGCCGGCGACGCCGGAGCGCGTCAGGGCAGCGCTGGCTGCCCGGTAGGGGACCATGGCCGACACCGCGGCTCGCTCCCGCGTCGCGCGCGTGGTCGCGGGCCGCTCCGTGTACTTCGACGACGAGGGGTTCTTCTGGGACCCCGACGACTGGTCGGAGGAGGCCGCGGTGGAGCTCGCGCGCGAGCGCGGGATGCCCGGGCTCGACGAGGTCCAGTGGCGCGTCGTCCGGTTCATGCGCGGCTACTACAGCCACCACGGCCGGGCGCCGATGAACAAGGATCTCAAGGCGGGGACGGGGCTGTCGCTGCTCGAGCTCGAGCGGCTGTTCCCGGACGG
>JAJYMP010000720.1 GCA_021786915.1 Chloroflexota bacterium | reverse complement strand
TCATGCCCGCAGCCGCTCGTTCGCCGGGTCCCAGACCGGCGCCCCCAGCACCGTCGCGCGTCGGCGGTCCCCGAGGAGCGCGACCTCGAGCACGGTGCCGGGCGCCTCGTGCCCGCTCGCGACGTACGCGAACGCGAGGCTCCGACCCGTGGCGTGACCATACCCGCCCGAGGTCGTGACGCCGATCGCCTCCCCGCCCGCGAACACGGGCTCGCCCCCGGCCACGTCGAAGTCGAGCGCGTCCACCTCGAGGTACACCAGGCGCGTGGTCGCGCCGCGGGCCATCGCCGCCTCGAGCGCCGCACGGCCCGTGAACGCGTGGTCGAGCTTCACGAACCGCATCGTGCCCGCCTCGACCGGGGTGACCTCGTTGGTGAGCTCGACGCCCCAGCCCTTGTAGGCCTTCTCCAGCCTGAGGCTGTTCATGGCGTACAGGCCGAAGTCCGCGATCCCCAGCGGCTCGCCCGCCGCCCAGATGGCGTCGTAGAGCGCCAGGGCGCTCGCCATCGGGACGTGGATCTCCCAGCCCAGCTCGCCCACGTAGTTCACCCGCAGCGCCTTGACGGGGACGCCGGCGACCTCGATCTCGCGGCCGGTCAGCCACGGGAAGGCCTCCGTCGAGAGGTCGGTGTCCGTGAGCGTGGCGAGAAGCTCGCGCGAGCGCGGGCCGGCCACGATGAGGGTGGTGAAGTCCTCGGTCCGGTCGGTGATCTCGACGTCCTCGCCGGGCAGGACGGCCGAGCGCAGCAGGTCGAGATCGCGCTGGTACGCCGTGGCGCCCGAGAGCAGGAAGAACCGGTCCGGGGCGAGGCGGGTGATCGTCGTCTCGGTGGCGAAGCGGGCGTTGGCCGAGAGCGCGTGGGCCAGCACGATCCCGCCCAGGCTGGGCATCCGGTTGGCGTAGACGCGGTTGAGGAGCACCTCCGCGTCGTCCCCGCGGACGCCGTACGCGGCAAAGGACGGCAGCTCCATCACGCCCACGCGCTCGCGGACGGCGGCGCACTCGGCGGCCACGACCTCGAACACGTTGTTCCGGCGGAAGGTGCCCTCCTCCTCGCGTCCGTCGAGGCTGAACCACTTCGGCCGCTCCCAGCCGAAGCCCTCGGTGAACACACAGCCCTTGGCCGCCAGGCGCTCGAACAGCGGCGTCGTCTTCGCGGGCCGGCCCTCCGGGCGCTCCTCGCCGGGCGGGACCAGCCGGTACATGTCCCAGTACTCGCGGTGCGCCTTCGCCTGGACGTACGCCTTGTCGGCGAATCTGCCGTATCGACGCGGGTCCATGCCCAGCATGTTCACCTCGGCGTCGCCGTGGACCATCTGCTGGGCGAGGAAGCGCCCGCAGCCCGGCCCCTGCGCGATGCCGATGCCCGTCCCGGTGGCCAGCCAGAAGTTGCGCACGCCGGGCGCGGGCCCGACGAGCGGGTTGCTGTCGGGCGTGTGGCTGATGGCGCCGTTGACCACGCGCTTGATGCCTGCCTCGGCGAGGATCGGCATCCGCTCCATGACGCGCTCGAGGTTGGGCAGGATGCGGTCCAGCTGCGGCTCGAACAGCTCGTGGTCGGACTCCCACGGCGGGGTCTGGCCGCCCCAGCCCTCCTCGGTGTCGTGGTCCTCGTAGATCCCGATGAGCGCCGACTTCTGCTCCTGGCGGTAGTACGACGAGGCCCACGGGTCGCGCATCACGGGGATCTCGCCGGGGCGGTCGAGGAACTCCCTGACGGGGCCGGTGACCACGTACTGGTGCTTGATGTTGGCGAACTGCGTCGAGACACCCAGCCAGGCCGATACCTTGTCGGCGTAGCAGCCTGCCGCATTGACCACGTGCTCCGCCCTGATGTCGCCCAGCTCCGTGCGGACGAGGAACTCGCCGGACGGCAGGCGCTCGATGCCGAGCACCCGATTGTGACGCGAGATCGTGGCGCCGAGCCGGCGCGACAGCTTGGACATCGCGTTGCAGGCGGAACTCGGGTCGACGTACCCGTCGTCGAGCGTCCACGCTCCGGCGAGCACGCCCTCGGTGGTGACGAACGGGTTGATCCGGCGAATCTCGTCGGGTCCGACGACCTGCATGCGGAAACCCATGAGGGCGGCGACGCCCTCGACCCGCTTGAAGTGATCGAGCTCCATCTGGTTCATGGCGAACCGGATGCCGCCGCTCGCGTGCCAGCCGGTAGCCTCGCCGGTCATCCCCTCGAGCTTGGCGTAGAGGTCGTTCGAGTAGGCGTGGACCTTGGCGAGCGTGTAGTTGGCGATGAACGAGGGGCACTGGCCCGCCGCGTGCCAGGTGGAGCCCGACGTGAGCTCGCCCTTCTCGATCAGGACGGTGTCGGTCCAGCCCTCGAGCGCGAGCCCGTACTGGAGACTGATCCCCATGACGCCGCCACCGACGATGACGACGCGCGCCCGGTCCTGCACGGTGCCTCCTCCTCCCGCGCGCGGGCGGGTTCCGCGTCGCCCCTGTGCTCAGGCGCGGATGCGGGCGTTGCTGGGGTCGTACGGCGCCCGGAGCGATGCCCTGGCGCCGAAGCGCTCGGTCCCGATCTCGAGCTCATAACGGCCGGCCGCGATCCAGTCCGCGGTCACCGGCCCGTCCTTGCGCCTGACGTAGCCCAGACCGATTGACCGGCCGATCGTGTGGCCGAACATCGCCGAGGTGATCCAGCCGACGAGCTCCCCATCACGCCAGATGGGCTCGTTGTGGTACATGAGCGGTTCCGGGTCGTCGAGGACGAAGGCGGTCAGCCGCCGGGTCGCTCCCGCCTCGCGCTGGGGCAGGAGGGCCTCACGGCCGATGAAGCCCCCGGGCTTGTCCCACGCAGCGGTGAAGGCGAGACCAGCCTCGACGAGGGTGTCCTCGTCGCTCATGTCATGACCCCAGTGGCGGTATGCCTTCTCCATGCGCAGGCTGTTGAGCGCGTGGTAGCCAGCGTGCCTGAGCCCGAATGGCGCGCCCGCCTCGACGATCGCGTCGTAGAGGTGCGTCGCGAACTCGGTCGGCACGTACAGTTCCCAGCCCAGCTCGCCCACATAGGTGGTTCGGGCGGCGCGCGCATGCGCGTAGCCGAGGTCGATCTCCCGCGCGGTCCCGAACGGGTACGCGGCGTTCGACAGGTCGGCGTCCGTCATTGACTGCAGCAGATCCCGCGAGCGCGGGCCCATGACGCTGATGACCGCCTCGCCGGAGGTCACGTCCGTGACGACCGCCCGGGCGTCGGGGTCGAGGTTGCGGCGCAGCCAGTCCTGGTCGCGGACCGTCTGGGTGCCCGTCGTCACGATCAGGAACCGATCCTCGGCGAGCCGGGTCACGGTCACGTCGGCCTCGACCCCGCCCCGCTCGTTGCACCACTGGGTGTACAGGATCCGCCCGGGCTCGACGTCGATGTCGGCGGTGCAGACGCGGTTGAGCTCGCGCGCCGCGTCTCGCCCGGCGACCAGCACCTTGCCGAAGCTCGTCTGGTCGAAGAGCGCCACGTTCTCGCGGACCGCCCGGTGCTCGTCGGCCGAGTACGGGAACCAGTTCTGGCGCCCGTAGCTGTACTCGTACCGGGGCTCGACGCCGTCGGGCGCGTACCAGTTGGCGCGCTCCCAGCCGGACACCTCCCCGAAGCACGCGCCGCGCGCCGCGAGGCGGTCGTGGAGCGGCGAGCGGCGGATGCCGCGGGCGGTCTCGACCTGGCGGAACGGCCAGTGCATCTCGTACAGCAGGCCCAGGGTCTCGGTCGTGCGCTCGTAGAGGTACCGGCGGTTGCGCTGGAAGGGCATGAACCGCCGGATGTCCACCTCCCACAGGTCCATGGGCGGCCGGCCGTCCACTACCCAGTCGGCCACGGCCCGCCCGGCCCCGCCCCCTGACGCGAAGCCGACCGAGTTGAAGCCGGCCGCGACGAAGTAGCCCGGGAGCTGCGGCGCCTCGCCCAGGATGTAGCGGTCGTCGGGCGTGAAGCTCTCGGGGCCGTTGAAGAACAGCTGGATGCCGACCTGGCCGAACACGGGCAGCCGCTTGGCGGCCTTGACGATGTACGGCTCGAGGTGGTCCCAGTCCTGGGGCAGGGTCAGGAACTCGGCGTCCTCGGGGATGCCCTCGGTCGCCCACGGCTTCGCGCCCGGCTCGAAGAAGCCGACCATGAGCTTGCCGGCCTCGTTGCGAGCGTAGGCCTGCTCGTCGGGCATCCGCAGGGCGGGCAGGTCCGGGGTGAGCTGCTCGATGGGCTCGGTGATCAGGTAGAAGTGCTCCGCGGCGTGGAGCGGGACGACGACGCCGTCCTGACCGGCCAGCTGCCTCGCCCACATGCCCGTGCAGTTGACGACGACCTCGCAGTCGATCGTCCCGCGGTCCGTCTCCACCCCCGCCACGCGGCCGTCGCGCCCGATGATCCGTGTCACCTTCGTGTTCTCGAAGACGCGTGCGCCGGCCATCTTCGCCGCCTTGGCGAGCGCCATCGTGGTGTCGGTCGGGTTCGCCACGCCATCGCCCGGGATGAACGCGGCGCCGATGATCCCCTCGGTATTGAGCAGCGGCCACATCTCGCCCAGGCGCTCGGGGCCGATGAACTTCATGTCCACGTTCTGGAGCCGGGCCATCGACGCGTTGCGCCGGATCTCGTCCCAGCGCCCTGGCGTGTGCGCCACGAGCACCGATCCCGTCTGCATGAACCCGGTGCTGTCCCCTGTCCGGCGCTCGAGCTCACGGAACAGGTCCTTCGCGTAGCTCGCGAGGACCGTCATGTTGTAGGTCGCCCGGAGCTGTCCGACGAGGCCGGCGGCGTGCCAGGTCGTCCCGCTCGTCAGGCGCTTGCGCTCGAGCAGGACGACGTCCTTCCATCCCCGCTCGGTGAGGTGGAAGAGCACGCTCGTCCCGACGATGCCGCCGCCAATGACGACGACGCGGGCCTGCTTGGGGAACGCGGGCGCGCCAGCGCCCCCGGCAATGGCGGTGGGCGACCCGTCCGACATCCTGGTCGACTCCTCTGCGTGCGCGTGGGCGTTCGCCTGTGGGCGGCGGTCCTCGGTGGGCCTGGTCAGTCACGACACTCCGCGGGCGTCCACGCTGGGGCGCCACGCGCGAGATCGGGATCATAACATCGCAATATTACGAATTCGCGGCCGTTGCGCGCGAGGGGCGGCCGCATCGCGACCCCAGCGCTCCGCGCTCGTCAGGCACCCGAGCTCCAAGTCGTGCGGCGCTAGGACGTGGGCCGGAGGGTGGCCCGCGCGGTCTCCAGCATGAGCCTGCGGAGCTGCTCCGCGCCGACCCCCGGTGCCTGCAGCGCGAGGCCGACCGATGCGCCGTCCCCGAGCATGATGAACAGGTCCACGATGTCGTCGACCCGCGACACGGGGTCGAACACGCCAGCTTCGATCCCCTCCTCGATGACCTCTCGGAAGGGCGGGCGCCACGCGTCGTAGAAGCGGTCCATCTTGGCGCGGAGCTCGTCGTCGCGGGCCATGGCGCAGAACTCGATCCAGATGCGGGAGCGCGACAGGGCGGGCTCCGGCAACGAGGCGTACAGCAGCGTCACGAGCCTCGACCAGGCGTCGCCGTCCCTGGGGAGGGCCTCGGTCCAGGAGCGCAGGCGCCGCTCGGCCGACCAGTCGAAGAGCTCGGCGATCAGCCGGTCACGCGAGTCGAAGTAGTGCTGGACGGTGCCGATCGAGACGCCGGCGGCCTCGGCGACGTCCCGGAGGCGGCTGCGCTCGACGCCATGGCTGACGAGCAGCGCTTCGGCGGCGGACAGGATCCGCTCGCGCTGCGCCTCCCGCTGCTCCTCGTTCCGGGGCCGACCCGCCACGCGCCACCCTCCCTGCGATTTGTAATACGAGATTATGGCATTACGCTGCCGGAGATCAACGCCGGTGCCGGGGGCGCCTCCTGCGGCTGCGCGGCCTGCCGGTCGGACCCCTCTTCGCACGCGATCCGCTCAGCCACGGGTGGGGCCGGCACTTGTTGGCTTGGGTCGCGCCGCCCGCCGGGATTCGGCCACGGCCACGGGCGAGAGCGGTGGGTGAGGCGAATCGAAGTGGCGATCGCGCACTGAACACCGGCCTCACCCGTCGTTGAGGGAACCGGCGGCGTGCAGCCCGGGCGTCCCGCGGCTCAGCCGCGGCGCGCGCGGATCGCAGGGTGGTGCGGGAGCAGGTTGTGCGCGCCGCACCGGGGGCAGCCCACCCAGGACAGCCGGGAACCCCACAGCAGCTCCACCAGCCCACGGCGGAACCGCGCCCGGCACGAGCCGCAGGTGACCTCCCAGCGGCTGATCAGCCCCAGGTTCCCTGGGAGCCAGCCTACCTGGACGGGATCGATCCCCTCAACCTCGACGGGGACGAGGCGGCGGTCCTG
>JAJYMP010000052.1 GCA_021786915.1 Chloroflexota bacterium | reverse complement strand
TCGAGGCCTCCCTCGAGGCGTACCTCGTCGCCGCGAACAAGCTCCACGGCGCCGAGATCAACGGCATCGAGGTGGCGTTCGTCGGGCGGCGGATCGCGGAGGAGCTGCCGTGACGGAGGCCCCGCCCTCCGAGGCCCCGCGCTCGGAGGGCGCGCCAGGCGACACGCCGCCCACGTACCGGGTCGTGCTCATCGGCGGCGATGGCGTGGGTCCTGAGGTGGTCGCGGGCGCGGTCGCGGTGCTCGAGGCGGCCGGCCGCCGCTTCGGCTTCGCCTTCGAATGGCTGGAGCTGCTCGTCGGCGGCATCGGCATCGACACCTACGGCTCCGCGATCCGGCCGCAGGACGTGGAGGCCTGCCGCGACGCCGACGCCGTGCTCCTGGGCGCGGTGGGCGGCCCGAAGTGGGACAACCCCGACGCGATGGTGCGGCCCGAGCAGGCGCTGTTCGCCCTCCGCGGCGGCCTGGGCCTGTTCGCCAACCTGCGGCCGATCACCGTGGCGCCCCAGCTGATCGCGGCCTCGCCGCTCAAGCCGGAGCTCCTCGCGGGCGTCGACTGCCTCATCGTCCGCGAGCTCACCAGCGGCCTGTACTTCGGCAAGCCGTCCGAGCAGCGGACGACTCCGGACGGCGAGCGGGCCGCCATCGACACCCTCTGGTACACCGAGGGCGAGATCCGCCGCATCGTCACGCTCGCGTTCGAGATGGCGCGCGGCCGCCGCCGCAAGGTGACCCAGGTGGACAAGGCGAACGTGCTGGCGACGAGCCGGCTGTGGCGCAAGGTGACCGAGGAGGTCCACGCGGACTTCCCCGACGTGGAGCTCGAGCACCGGCTGGTGGACTCCGCCGCGATGACGCTGGCCAAGTGGCCGGCCGGGTTCGACGTGCTGGTCACCGAGAACCTGTTCGGCGACATCCTCTCGGACGAGGCGGCGGTGATCGCCGGCTCGCTGGGGATGCT
This sequence comes from Chloroflexota bacterium, assembly GCA_021786915.1. Next base: position 5,386 of record JAJYMP010000052.1, on the reverse strand, counting down.
GCCGTCGGCGTCCATCGGGACGCGGACCACCGCACACGGCCGGCACGGGCTGTACGAGCCGATCCACGGCTCGGCGCCCGACATCGCGGGGCAGGACCTCGCGAACCCGCTGGGGACGATCCTGTCGGCGGCGATGATGCTGCGCTGGTCGCTCGGGCAGCCCGAGGCCGCCGCGGCGATCGAGAACGCCGTGGGCAGCGTGCTCGACGCGGGCTACCGGACCCGCGACCTCCTGCCGGCACACGCCGCCGACGAGGCGGCCCTGACGCTCGTGGGCACGCGGGAGATGGCCCGCGTCATCGGGGACAGGATCGCGATTTGACGGCCGGCGCCCGCCGACGAGCGGGCGGCCGGCCGGCCCACCTCGACGACCCCTCCCCCGACCAGCGCACGAAGGCAGCCCATCAAATGACCGACCAGCCCGTTGTCCTCTACGACACCACCCTCCGCGACGGCACGCAGGGCGAGAACATCACGCTCTCGCTCGCCGACAAGCTCCGCGTGGCGCGGATGCTCGACGAGTACGGCTTCCCGTTCATCGAGGGCGGCTGGCCGGGCTCCAACCCCAAGGACATCGAGTTCTTCGCAGCCGCGCGCAACGTCCGCTGGGAGCACGCGAAGCTGGCGGCCTTCGGGTCCACGCGCCACAAGGGCAACAAGCCCGCGGACGACGTGAACCTCCAGGAGCTGGTGGCGGCCGAGACGCCGGTGGTCACGATCTTCGGCAAGAGCTGGCTGCTCCACGTCACCGAGGTGCTGGGGGCGACGCCCGCGCAGAACCTGGACATGATCGCGGACTCCGTGGGCTGGATCGTGGACCACGGCCGCGAGGCGGTGTACGACGCCGAGCACTTCTTCGACGGCTACCGCGCCGACCGCGACTACTCGCTCGCCACCCTGCGCGCGGCCCGCGACGCCGGCGCACGGACCCTGGTCCTGTGCGACACGAACGGCGGCACGCTCACGGGCCAGCTGGTCCGGATCCTCGACGACGTCCGCGCCTCGCTCGATGGCGACGCCGGTGCGCCGCCCGTGACCTGGGGCATCCACACCCACAACGACGCCGAGCTGGCGGTCGCCAACTCGATTGCGGCGGTGCAGGCCGGCGTGCGCCACGTCCAGGCCACCATCAACGGCTACGGCGAGCGCTGCGGCAACGCCAACATGGTCTCGATCCTGGCCAACCTCGCGCTCAAGACCGACAACGTCCTGGCGCCCCTGGGCGGCGGCGACCTGCCCGCCCTGACCGAGCTGTCCCGCTCCGTGGCCGAGATCGCGAACGTCAACCCCAACGACTACCAGCCCTACGTCGGCCGCTCCGCATTCGCCCACAAGGGCGGCGTCCACGGCGCGGCCGTGGCGAAGGTGGAGCGCTCCTACCAGCACGTCGAGCCGGCGGCCGTGGGCAACGCGGGGCGGCTCGTTGTGTCGGAGCTGGGCGGCAAGGCGAACACCGAGATCCGCGCCCGCCAGCTGGGCCACGAACTCGAGGGCGTCATGGACGCCCGGGAGCTCAGCCGGCTGATCAAGCGGCTCGAGCACGAGGGGCTCGCGTTCGAGGGCGCCGAGGCGTCGTTCGAGCTCCTGATCCACCGCCAGACGCCCGGCTATGAGGCGCCGTTCCGAATCGTCGACTACACGTGCCTCGTGGAGCAGCGGTCCGGCCGCGAGCTGCTGGCCGAGTGCACGGTCAAGGTCGAGGTGGCGGGCGAGATCCTCCACACCGCCGCCGACGGCAACGGACCGGTCAACGCGCTCGACGCCGCGCTGCGCAAGGCGCTCGGCGCGTTCTACCCCGTACTCGACACCGTCCACCTCGTGGACTACAAGGTGCGCATCCTCGACGGGGCCACCGCGACAGCCGCGAAGACGCGCGTCATCATCGATTCGCAGGACGGTTCGCGAACCTGGTCCACCATGGGCAGCGACACCAACATCATCGCCGCCTCGGCGCAGGCGCTCGCCGACTCGCTCGAGTACGCGGTGTGGAAGTCCGGCGGTGAGGTGCGGCGGCGCGACGAGCGCGGCTTCACGACGGCAAACGGGCAAGTGGAGGTTGCGAGATGAGCGAGGCGCTGGCCCGGGAGCCCCTCCGGCTCGTTCGCTGGACGTCGACGTCGGGCAGCAACATGAACAGTCGCGGCGCCGTGGTGATCCATGGCGCCGGTCATGACTGGAAGGCCTCCGCCGAGGGCAACGGGGCTGTGGACGCGCTGCTGCGCGCCGTCAACCTCGCGCTCGCCGAGGTGCTGGGCGGAGCGCCGCTGCTGCTCGCCTACGACGTCCACGCGCTGTCGGAGGGACCGTCCGCGGAGGGCCGCGTGAACGTGCGGATCGCGCCTCCCCTGACCGCGAAGGGGGAGCGCTCGGACGGGCGGTTCACGGGCGAGAGCACGAGCACCAACATCGTGGCGGCGTCGGTCGAGGCGTACATCGCCGCGCTCAACGCGATGCTCGGCGCGGGCTCGTGGGCGGGCGCGGCCGAGGAGGCGGCGCGGCTCCGGGGGGAGGCGGGCGCCGAGCCCGACGCGGCCGAGGCCGAGTACGAGCACGGCACCAAGATCGACACGACGGCGTGGTTCAACCGCTGAGCGGCGTGGCGGGCGCGGCAGCGCCCGTCCGACCCGCGCCGCGCGTCGCCTACACGGGCGAGCCGGGCGCCTTCGCGTAGGAGGCCGTGCTGCGGTTCTTCGCCGCCCCCGAGGCGGTCCCGACGGGCTCGTTCCGCGCCGTCTTCGAGGCGGTGCGCGACGGGGCGGTGGTCGCCGGCGTGGTCCCCGTGGAGAGCTCGCTGCTGGGGACGATCCGCGAGAACCTCGACCTGCTGTGGGCGTTCGACCTGCCGATCGTGGGCGAGGTGACGGTGCCCGTGCGGCTGGCGCTGCTCGCGCTCCCCGGCGAGCGGCTCGAGTCGATCGAGCGCGTGTACTCGATCTCCGCCGCCCTCGCCCAGGCCGACGAGTTCCTGCGGTCTCGTCCTTGGACCGTCGAGACGGCGTACAACACGGCCGGGGCGGCCAAGGGGATCGCCGACCGTGGCGAACACGGGGCCGCTGCTGTGGCCTCGGCCCGGGTGGCGCCGCTCTACGGGCTCGAGGTGATCGCCGACGACATCCAGTCCGGCTCCGACAACCGGACCCGCTTCGCCGTGATCGCCCGCCGGGACGAGGAGGCGGCGGTGCGTGGTGCGGCGGCCCCGTTGTCGGTCACGGGCGCGCCCCGGACGTCGCTGGTGTTCGCCGTGCGCAACGTGCCGGGGTCGCTGTACCGCTCGCTGGGGGCGTTCGCGACGCGAGGGATCAACCTGTGGCGGCTCGAGTCGCGGCCCTGGACGGAGCGCGGCGCGCGCTGGGAGTACGTGTTCTGGGTGGACCTCGACGGGGACCCGGCGGAGGCGTCCTGTGCCGCCGCGCTTGAGGCCCTCGCCGCCGAGACGGAGCTGGTGCGCATCCTGGGCACCTATCCGCGCGCAGCTGAGGAGTAGAGCGCCCTTCTGCCGCCACGCCCGCGTCGCCTCAGCGGCGACGGTTCTGGCGCTCAGGCGCCGGCTGATCGCCTGGCCGGCGACGAATCGACCCGCAGGCCAGTGCCGGTCGTCGGTGTCAGGGCGCGACGTACGTCCGCCAGGCGTCGATCCAGTGTGTCGCGATCAGGTGCTGCGCCGTCGCGAGCGGCATCTCGCCCGAGCACACCAGGTGGTTGAGCCGGTTCTCGAGCTGGTCCTTCACGCGCGCCCCGACCGGGGTCCCGTCCGAGAGCTTGGCCGTGTACGGCTCGGGCCAGAGGTTGGCAGGGTCGAGCGGGGCGCCGCCGAGCTCGAGCGAGACGAGGTGGTCCTCCTCGTAGTGGGCGAGCGCGGTGTCCGCGTAGCCGTACTGCGCAATCTGCTGGCGCTTGAGCGCCGTGGTGTACGAGGAGGGCGGGCGGATCTTGGCCGTCCATCCCCTCGCGCAGATCGTCGTGGCCAGCGTCCTGGGCGTGACCGCGGGGTTGAGGGCGCCGGGCGTGAGGCTCGGGTCGGGCGTGCCGGGCTCGCGGCCGGCGGACGGCGGCGGCGCCAGGCTTGGCGTGGGCTGCGAAGTCGCCGCTGGCGAAGTCGCCGCTGGCGACGGCGAGAAGGGCGTTGCGAACGACGGCGGAGCTTGGGGCGCGACAAGGGTCGGGCTGGCGAACAGACCTGGTGCTGGCGACGCTGCGGGGCGCATGGCCTAGACGGCCACGGATCCCAACACCACCACGAGCAGGACGACCGCAGGCGCGGCTATCCCACGCCAGCTTCGTGTCGTCTTCACCGCGCAACTGTGCGGCTTGGAGGGCGGCCGCGGCAAGTCGCGACCACCCCGGTCGCGAGTCGGGTCAGACTCGAATCGACAGGTCTTGCGCACGACCCACCGCCCCGGGTTGGCGGTTTGCACGGGGGTCACGCAGGACGAGGCCGCGAGCGAGTCTGCTGTGACTCAGCGCCGGTGCGGGCCGGTGCGCGCCGGTGCGGGCCGGTGCGCGCGGACGAAGGCGCGGACCGGGACGCAGGACAATCCTGATGGTCCAACTCGGAATTCCCCGGCTCGCCGTAGAATCACGGCCTGAACTGCTGCCAGCGTTCCCCAGGAGCCTCGCCATGACCGTGTCCGTCGGAACCACGCCCCACAAGATCTTCCTCGCCGGCCAGTGGGTCGAGTCGCCGGACGTCCTGGTGGTGTCGAACCCGGCCACCGGCGAGGAGGTGGGCCGAACCTACCTCGCCACGCCCGAGCAGTACGACGAGGCGGTCCGGGCCGCGGAGCGCGCCTTCGAGGTCACCCGCAAGCTGCCCGCCTACGAGCGCGGCCGGCTCTTGCGCGAGCTGTCTGCCAAGGTCGCCGAGCGCCGCGACGAGCTGGCCGAGCTGATCGTCGCCGAGGCCGGCAAGCCCATCCGGGACGCGCGGGTCGAGGTGGACCGGGCGTCGCTCGTCTTCCGGCTGGGGGCCGAGGAGGCGGAGCGCATGCACGGCGAGGTCATCCCGCTCGACCTCATGCCGTCGTCGAAGGAGCGCGTCGGGATCACGCGCCGGTTCCCCATCGGCCCGATCGCCGGCATCAGCCCGTTCAACTTCCCGCTCAACCTCGCGGTCCACAAGCTGGCGCCGGCCATCGCGTCGGGCAACCCCATCGTGCTCAAGCCCGCCTCGAAGGACCCGCTGGTCATGCTCAGGGTCGCGGAGATGATCGAGGAGGTGGGCGCGCCCGAGGGCATGGTCAGCATCCTGCCGATGACGCGCGACATGGGCGACCGCATGGTCGGCGACGACCGGTTCAAGCTGCTCACCTTCACCGGGTCGCCCGCCGTCGGCTGGCGCATGAAGGCGCGGGCGGGCAAGAAGAAGGTGGTGCTCGAGCTGGGCGGC
>JAJYMP010000133.1 GCA_021786915.1 Chloroflexota bacterium | reverse complement strand
GCCCGACCCGCTCGCCGCCCTCACCGTCGCCGACCTCGTCGGCACCTGGCGGTTGCGGACCTGGACCTCCGATGGCGAGGACGGCGTCCAGCACCCGATGGGCGAACGGCCGGAGGGAATCCTCGTCTACACCGCCGACGGGACGATGATCACGACGATCGGCCGCGCCGGGCGCCCGCCCATCGACGGCGGCGACATGCTGGCCGGCCCGGAGGACCAGCGCCTCGGGGACCTGACGACCTTCATCGCCTACTCGGGCTCGTTCCGCGTGGACGGCGGCGACATCATCCACGACGTGACGATGAGCCTGCTCCCGAACTGGATCGGGACGACGCAGCGGCGCCATGTCGCGCTGAGCGCGGACCGCCGCGAGCTGACGCTGAGCACGGACCCGTTCGTCCTGCGAGGGCGCCTGAGCACGCAGCGGCTGACTTGGGAGCGCATCGCGGGCTGATCGAGCGCTCGCGGCCTGCGCGGTCGGCTCCGGGGGAGCGTCAGCTCGCCGTGCCGAGGATGCCGCGGCGGACTTCGTCCGTGGTGCGGACAGCGTGTCGGAGGTGGAGCGGCCGCCAGGCGCGCGACACGAACCCGAGGTACGCAGGGTCGGGCTGTACGTCCCGCAGCGCCGGCTCGAGCGTGCGGGTTGCCGCCACGGCCGCCGCTCGCAGCGCCGGGTCCTCGCAGAACGTGTGCCGCCACGCGACCACCGGTTCATCCAGCCACGTCGTCGCCTGGTGCAGCGTAGTCTTGTAACGGTCCTCCAGACCGAGGACCCCGGCGATGACCGAGATCGTCACGATCGACGCGACGTCGCGGAACAGCTCCAGCATCGGGCGGTCGGCGAGGCTCGCCAGCCGCTCGACGAGCAGCGGCCGGACGAGCGCCGATCCATAGGGCACGACCGGCGCGGGCCGCCAGGCGTGAGACAGGGCCCGGTGGAGGACCTCGTGCTGCGGCCCCACGAGCGAGCGCAGGCCCCGCCCCCCACGATGTCGACCGCGCCCGGGAGGGCACCGGTCGGCTCATCGCAAGGTCCTCGTGCCGCTCGATGAAGGCGCAGCCCGTGATCCAGCACGAGGGCTGCGGTCATCCCCTCGTACGCCGGGCACGGATCCACGTCCCGCAGGTCGCGCAGCGAGACCGGCGCGAGCGGGCGTTCGACCGCCGGCGCGGCCGTCACACGATCACCGCCTCGATCCCAAGGTGCCGCGCCACCGCCGCCACGTCTTCAGCGAGGTCGCCGGGCGTCGCCGACGAGTGGTGGTTGACGCCGGCGCTCGCCCACCGTGCCCACGCCTCCTCCACCGTCCCGTCGCGGAACCGGAACGCGCCGTTGAGCGTACCGGTCTCGGGGAAGCGGCGATCGGTGAGCGTGCCGCGGGCGGCCACCAGTCGGAACCCGCCGCGGGCGTCGGGGTGGGGCGTAAACCCGACCAGCGTCGCGGGACCGGCGGGCGGCTGGAGCACAGCGCACACGCCGCAGTGCGGGTCCTTGCCGCAGAACCACCCGTTGCGGCGAAGTCGCGGCCGCTCGCCCGGCGCCAGCCAGGCCAAGTCGTGCTCGCCGCTGTTGGCGATGACGACCTCACCGGTCGCGTAGTCGATCGCCTCGATCTCGTGATAGACCGCGGCGCCGCCGAGGCGCTTCGTCGTCAGCATGGCGACCGCCGTGAGGATGTCGCCGGTGCACGTCCAGGGCACACCCGCCGAGGTCGAGCGGCCCAGTGCCCAGCACGGCGCGATGCCAATCAGCTCGCCGAAGCGGAACTGGGGCACGTGGCAGTTGAACGCCCCGGCGTCGAGGTGGTGGTCCGCGACGAGGTCCTCCAGCGCGACCGCCGCGCGGAGCGACCGCGCCAGGCTCTCCTCCGCGTCCACGTCCTCCTCGAATATCCATCCGGCGCGGACCTCGGCGTCGAGCGCGCGAACCCGCGCCTCGTCCACCGCCCGGTACCGCTCGACCAGCTCGTCCGGCGCGATCCTGACCACCTCGATGCCCGTGCCGGCCCGCAACTCGGCGTCGCCGACGTCCACGTGCAGATAGCCCTCGACCGGCACGCCCACGCGGCCCAGCCGGGCGCGCGAGATCCGGCGGGACACGGCGGCCAGTCGCAGCGCACGGTGCACGCGCGCCTCGGTGGCCTCGTCGCCCAGCCGGCCCAGCACCATCTCGAACGGTCGCCCACGCCGCCCCAGGATGTTCGACAGCATCGGCGCCCCGACCGTCGCGCCCTGCGTAGTGATCCCGCGGTGGTCGAAGCCGCCGTCCACGAGCCCGGTCTGGTGCAGCGCCCAGATGACCACCGGGATGCCCGGCAGGGCGTCCAGCAGCGCGAGCGTGTACGCGGGCGGGACGGCCATCGTCTGCAGGACGAGGACTGCCTCGACGCCCGCCGCCGCGAAGGAAGGGGCGAGCGCGGCCGCCTCCTCGCCCGAGGCATAGTCCTCCACCCCAACGAGTGCGAACGCGTCGTCCAAGGACGCGGCCACGCGCCGGGCAAGCTCCAAGCGGTCGGCGCGGAACGTCGGTCCGGCCGTGTGCTCCCACAGCGTCCAGTACGGGTGGACGACGGCGATCCGCGGTCGCCCGTCGCGGCCGGTCTCAGTCGTTGTGGTAGACCTCGTCGGCCGTGATGAGGTTGCCGTCCGCGTCGGTGATCGTGGTGATGATCCCCCTGAAAGCCTCGCCCCAGCGACGGTTAACGTCCGTCTGGCCGATACGCCCGAAAACCGTCTCCATGTCCGGGTAGAACTCGCCGTAGTAGACGACGTGGGGACCGCGCCGGAACCCGCTGTAGTTGCGAAAGCCGGCGGCCTCGATCGCCGCCATCATCTCCGGCCACGGGTTGGCATGCAGCGCGTCGTAGTCGGCGGCACGCTCCGGATCGATGACCAGGCTGAAGCAGCCGCGGGTCATGGGCTCGTCGAGCTTCGGCCCGTCGGAGTGGAACACCTCGTCGTACCGGAGCAGGTTGCCGTCGCCGTCCGTGATCTCCGCGATCACGTCGCGGAAGAAGTGGTTCCAGCGCGTGTTGGCGGGCTTGGGGCCGTGGATGCCGAAGGCGGTTGCGACGTTCGGATGGCATTCGCCGTAGTACCAGACGTCGGTGCCACGCCGGAAGCCCGTGAAGTTGCGGATGCCGGATTCCTGAATCTCCTCGACGAGCTCAGGCCAGATCCCCGCGTGCCGCCTGTCGTACTCGGTCTCCGTCCCGGGGAAGATGCGGATGTACATCAAGATGCGTTCCATCGAAGCCTCCACTGGACGGGATGCGGCAGGGTGCTCGGGCGCATCCTACCAGTGTGGCTGCAATCGATGCCAGTCCGTCCAGTCAACGGTCCCGTCCGAAGGTCCCACGCCCATGCTGCAAGAGCTCGTCATGGACGTCGTCCTCGCGAGGGGGTTTGGCTGGGTGAGGCGCTGGCCACGATCAGGCGCTTGCCGGCGCGCCGGTGCTGGCGGGGACACTCGTCCTGCATCTGCGTTCCGACCTTGGGCCCGAGCCGATCGTAGAGACGGGCATTGACACGCCCACCGGGCGACGAAGTGACCGGTCGCGGCCAGGCTCGCCGATTCCAGGTGCGTCAACACTGACCTGCGATCGTGCGCGCAACGCGGGTCGGTCAAGCTTCTCTAGCCCGGTGCCGCGGTGGCGTGCATCGCCGGCGGGCCGGCACTGAGCGACTGCGTACCGGCGTCAAGCGAGCAAGACGATCGCGATGCCGACAAAAGCGATCACCGCTCCGACCAGCAGCCCGGGCGTCGGACGCCGACCATGGACCGCCGCGTCCCAGGCGAACGCTAACAGGGGGCCGGTCGCGACCACTGTTTGGACCACGGCCGGGCTCCCGCCCTGGACACCGAGTAGCACCAGGCACAGGTGGACCGTGATCGCGAGCGCCCGGGGCGTCATCCGCGGGACCTCGCGCCACGGGACGTCGCGCGGCGGGAAGAGCGTGACGCACGCGACCGCGGACAACGCCGTCCGGACGACGTAGGCCTCCACGACACCAGCGCCGTGGTCGGATAGCAGCCGAGCCAAGACGGTGATCACCCCGGTCCCGGTCGCGGCGACCAGGATCGAGATCGCGGTCCGCCGCCGGCCGAGCGCCCCGAAGGCATCCCGCAGCGCGACGAGGACCCCGGCCACGACCACGACGGCGGCCACAACCTGGAGCGGGCCGACGGAGCCGGGAACCAGCAGGCCGGAGAGGACCACGGCGGGCAGCGGCGCGACGGACTGCGCCGTGACGGTCGGAGCGGCGCCACCGTGGTCGTACATGTCCCAGATCGCGACGGACGAGGCGACCAGCGCCACCGTCGTCGCCAGGTGGAGGGCGATCACCTCGGGCGTCCAGACCCAGGTCACGAACGGCGCGAACGGCAGCACGAGCAGACAGTTGAGCAGGAACAGCGGCCCCAGCAGCTGGCGCGCCGGGAACCGGGCGGCGAGGCGCGTGGACAGCACGGCCACCGCGACGTTGGCCACGGCGGCCCCGAGCCCGAACCCGACCTCCGGCGGGATCGTCACAGGACGAGGCTCGCCGCGACGCCGATCACCACCAGCACGGCGGCGACCAGGATCCGCGTCGGCGGACGCCGGCGGAGCCGCCACGACTCCCACGCCAGCACCAGCAGCGGCGTCGTCGCGAGACAGGTCTGGACGACGGCGGGGCTGCCCTGCTGGGCGGCGAGGATGAGCAGCACGAAGTACGAGGTCACCACGAGGGCGCGGCCGAACAGGCGCGGCGCGGCGCGGAGCGGGATGTCCCGCGGCGGGAACAGCGACAGGAAGAACACCGCGGCCAGCGAGGTGCGCACGACGTAGGTTTCGACGACGCCCACGCCCTGGTCGCCCATGAGCCGGGTCACGACCGTGAGCAGGCCGTTCCCGCACGCGGCGGCCAGCACGCGGACCAACGTCCCGCGCCGGCCGAGCGGCTCAAAGGCGTCCCGGAGCGCCGCCAGCACGGCGACCGTGACCACGACCGCCGCGATCGCCTGCGCCGGCCGGAACGTCCCCGGCACCAGGAGCGCGGCCCCGATCGTCGCCGGGATCGGGCTGAGGGCGGACGCGCTGGTGGTGGCCGAGGCGGCGCCGGCGTCCAGCAGGTCCCAGATCGCGACGGCCGTGATCGCCATCAGCCCCACCGAGGCGAGGTGGAGGGCGAGGATCGTCGGGCTCCAGCGCCAGGCGACGAACGGCGCGGCGGGAAGGAGCACGAGCGCGTTGCACAGATACAGCGCGCCGATCAGCTGGCGGGCCGGGAGACGCGTGGTGAGGCCCTTGCTGATGACCGCCTGACCCGCGTTCGCGACGGCCGCGAGGACCGCGAGCGTGGCCGCGAGGCTCAGTCGACGGTCCTCCCGGATGACAATGCCGCAACCACCGTGGTACGCTTCCAAGACCGGTCTGCAAACGGTACCGGTATCGTCGCCGAATCCTACACCGGGGAGGGACACCCAGTGCCCGACACGCAGATCGCCTTTTCCGAGCTCCTCGGGCGACGAGTGCGAATGGGGCCCTGGGAAGACCAGAAGATCTCCACCTACCGGAAGATCCGGGAAGCGCTCGACGAGGGTCGCTGGAACAACGCGGCCGAGCTCGAAGCCTATTTCATCGACGAGGCCAACGTCTGCTTCACGCTCTACCGGCAGTGGATCGGCGACCTCAACGGCTACCTGCGGGACAATGGCGTCGACGCCGCGAAGATCGCGGACCGGAACGACCAGGCGGTGCGCGTCGCGCAGCTGCCGGACGGCTCGCCGTGGCAGCCCCGCCGCCATTGGGACCGCTTCCTGTCGGAGATGCAGCAGACGATGGGGGCCACCTATCGCGAGCAGCCGGAGGAGGCCAAGCGCCTGCTGGACGTCGCGAAGGAGACGTGGCGCCAGTGCCACGACCGTGACGTGGACCACACGTATGCGCTGATGTCGCTGGTGCTCGAAGAGCTCGGTGAGCCGGCGGTCCGCGACATGTACGACCGCGTGCTCCTGCCGCTGTTCGTGTGGCGCTACGAGAAGTTCGACATCGACAAGTATCCGTGGGACCAGGCGCTCGAGACTCTGATGCTCGTCGCCTGCGAGGCGATGCGCGGCCACCTCGTCGGCCCGGAGCGGACCGGCGACATGGAGCTGATCGAGCTCGAGGACCGGTTCATCCTCCGCTTCGACCCGTGCGGCTCCGGCCAACGCACCATTCGCGGCGACTGGATCGAGCGGACCCCCGCCCGCATGGAGCCGCCGTACAATTGGGCGGTCACCCAGGAGAAGCACTCCTGGAACCACTACACGCCGGGCGTCTGCCTCTACTGCGCCCACTGCATCATCCTCATGGAGGAGATGCCGATGGACCGCTTCGGCTA
>JAJYMP010000788.1 GCA_021786915.1 Chloroflexota bacterium | reverse complement strand
CTACAAGCGCATGCACCCGTCCTCTTGCGAACTCTAACGAGGCCCGGTGTACCACGACCCGATTGCCGTAGCGCTTCGTCAACTCGTGGCAGGCAAGGTGTCCCCGGCTTCGGCTCGGCACATCGTCGACTCGTGTGGAGACTGCCGAATGGCCACGCATGTCAGTCCGTTCATTCAAGGCACACCCAAGCAAGTGCACTGACGGTCAGGCTATCTTAAATCTGACAATTGTCAAGAAGATTATAGTCAGGCTTCGCTTGCGTCGGGCATGCGGCTGCGTCCTCTGCGTCGGGTGCGACCAACATGCGGAGGCGCCGTCCACCAACGCCTTGCGGTCACGCCGTGGCCACCAGGCCCGCTGCGATGAGCTGCCGAGTCCGTCGCGTGTCGATCCCCCAGTCGGCGAGCGCCTGCCCCCCGTTCTCGCCAGGGCGGCACGGCCTTCCGGGAACACCGACCACGGAGGTGGAGAACCTAGGTGCGGGCGCGGGCTGCATCACTCCGGCTACCTCAACGAACGTCCGGCGCCAGACATTGTGCGGGTACTGCGCCACTTCGCTCATCGACAAGACGGGTGCAACACAGCAGTCCCGCCCTTCCGCCCGATGGAGCCAGTGGTCACGGGTCCGGCGCCTGAAGACATCAGCGAACCGCCGCTTCATCTCCGGCCATTGCGATCGGTCAAACCTGTCCGGAAAGTCGCCGACGGGGAACTCCATAACGTCCATCAGCTGTTGGTAGAACCTGTCCTCCAATGCCCCGACGGCGACCATCCTTCCGTCTGCGCATTCATAGACTTCGTAGAAGGGCGCCCCGCTGTCGATGAGGTTCGTGCCGCGCTCCTCGTGCCACCTCCCCGCGGCGAGCTCTCCGTACATCATGGTGTTGAGCAGGGCAGCGCCGTCGACCATCGCAGCGTCGACGACCTGGCCCTTGCCGCTCGCCCTGCTCACGAGCAGCGCGCAGACGATGCCGAACGCCAGCAACAAACCTCCGCCCCCGAAGTCTCCGACGAGGTTCAACGGGGGAATGGGGCGGTCTCCCACCCGGCCTATCAGACCCAGCACACCAGCCGCAGCAACGTAATCGATATCGTGCCCCGCTCGCATGGCCAAGGGGCCGTCCTGGCCCCACCCCGTCACCCTGCCGTACACCAGCCGTTCATTGCGAGCCAGACACGCGTCTGGGCCGAGACCCAATCGCTCCATGACGCCGGGCCGGTACCCCTCGATGAGGACGTCGGCACGCTCGACAAGGTCGAGCGCCAGCTCGACACCTTCGGGATGTTTCAGCTCCACCCCCACCGACTGCTTCCCCCGCTGGAGCAGGTCATGGGTCATAGCCTGACTGATCCCCTCGACCGACCCATGCCGCTCGACCCGAAGCACATCGGCACCCAGGTCGGCTAGGACCATCCCCGCGAACGGCCCAGGGCCGATCCCGGCAAATTCGATCACCGCTACGCCATCCAGGGGTCCGGCCACCCGACACCACCCTCTCGTGTCTCGCTGGTCACCAGACGCATACCGCTATCGCCCGGCCTGTGTATGGCGTGCGGCTTCCGGCATCGGGTGCCGACCCGTCTGGCCCTCGACGCCCGGCACGCGCCACGCTCGCTCGTCGTCACCCTGACGTTCCGAGGCCCAAGGCATATCCACATGCCTCCGTACCGGCTACCTTGCCCTGGACCGAGCCCGCCACCAGACTGCTCCCACTCGGGGCGTTCCCGAAATACAGCCCGCCCACGATACCTCCAGCCGCGAAGAGCCCGCGGATCGGTCGCGCCTGCACGTCCAGAACGGCACCGCCGCTGTTGATGTGCAGGCCACCATACGTAAACGTGATCCCGCAGGTGACAGCAAAGGCTTCGAACGGAGGCTCGTCGATTGCCTGTGACCAGTTGCTCTTGACGACGGGTAGCCCTTGTGCCTTGCGTCCGTCCTTGGTCACTGGATCGAATGGACGTGCTGTGTCGATCGAGCGATTGAAATTGCGGATCGTGGCGAGCGCAGCTTCCTTGTCGATGCTCTCCAGCTTCTCGACCAGGTCGTGGATGGTGAGTGCTGTCACCTTCGTGACCGTACGGCTCCGGTACTCGCTGCGCAGCAACTCCGCAACCTTGCGGTCGAATACCTGCCATGCCACAGCGCGGGGCTGTTTAAGTATTTCTCCACCGTAGCGCGCGTACGTGTAGGTGCGGAAATCGGCCCCTTCGTCGACAAAGCGCTCCCCGCTTGCGTTGATCATGATCCCGTAGGGATAGCTGTGCCGGGAGAATTGGCCGGTTGGCATCTCGTCCCCGAATTCGGGGGCGTTCTCATCCCATGCCGAGGCATGGCAGCCACTCCAGTGTCCCCAGGGCACCGCTCCCACCCGCAGCGCCATCTGAATCCCGTCGCCTTGGCTGAACCGCGATCCGCGTACGCGGGCGAGGTCCCAACCGGGACCGAGGTACTGGGCCCTCCATGCTCGGTTCGCTTCGAAGCCCCCGGTAGCGATGACGACGCTCTTCGCATACAGCTTCGTCTCTCTGCGCCCGCCGTCACGTACGACGACACCGGCCACTACGCCGTCTTCTTCGATCAGGCGATCCGCTCGCGCTTGGTAGACGATGCGCCCACCGATCGCCCGGACCGCGGCACTCAGCGAGTCAACAAGCCCTTGCCCGCCGCCGACCACCTCCACGGCGACCCCGCCCCAGAAGCGGTGCTGGCCCCCGACGCGAACCGCTTGGCGCCCGTAGATCGGCGTGTAACGCACACCGGAGCGGGCCATCCACAGCAACGTAGGCAGGCTGTTGCGGGCGACCTGCTCGGCCAAGTCTATTTCGAGCCGGTAATCGGACAGGCGACCGAGGTCGTCCATATAGGTATCCTCGGGATAGGCCCCGACGTCCATGCTGGCCATCTCCTCCTCGGACAGTTCCGGAACGAGTCGCTTAACATCCGGCACGCCCTGGTAGCTGACGCGAAGGGTTCCCGTGGCAAGGAGCGAATTCCCGCCACGAGCTTCGACGGGAGCCGCGTCGAGCACGAGGACCTTTGCGCCACGCTGCAGCGCTGCCAGCGCCGCGCAGAGACCGGCATTGCCTCCACCCACGACGATGACGTCGGCGGAGAAAGCATCGATGCCGGTCGCGTCAGCGGGTTGCGTTTCGATCGTTTGTGTTTGCGGCTCAATCACTTTCTTGCAGACTTTCGCGTCCGAGCATCGGTCACCACGATCACCGGCGGGTCAGCGCCGGCCGATATTCATTGCAGAACGCACCCACCGGAGCGGGCGCGATAGTCGGATGGCTCTCGTGCGCCGGCGCGATCCGGTGCGACTCATGACCTACGCGCCCGGACTCGGGTGATCCGGCGCGAGCGGCATCCCGGTGAGGGCATGGCGGCGCAGAAGAGGGCAGGCGCGATATCGGTCATCGCCATAGGTGGCGTGGAGATTGTCCAGTAGCTGGACGACCTGCGCCACCCCCATCTCGTCCCCCCACGCCAGGGGCCCGCGCGGGTAGTTGGTCGCGAGCTGCATGGCGATGTCGATGTCCTCGGCATTCGCGATGCCATGCCAGAGAGCATCGGCTGCCTGATCCACGATCAATGCGACGATGCGGGCCACCACGAGGCCCGGCGTGTCGTCGATACGGGTCGTAGCGATGTCCGCCGCAGCGAAGAGGCCAGAGACGTCATCGAGCAGCTTGGGATCGGCGCCGTCCGAAAGGGCGACCGCCGTCCGAGTGACCGTGCGAGGGTCCAGGGAATAGTCGACCGTCACCACCGGTCGGCGAACGCGTAAAGCGGTTGACGTTGCCAGCTGGCCGTTCGTTGTCATGAGGATTGTGCCATTCGGCAGTTCGACCAGGCCCTCTCCGGACGTCTCCTCGATCGCCACACCGGTCCTCTCGAGGATGGGGCGGAGCCGGCCGACATCTCCCCGCACGGTGAGGTGATCCGGGCACTTCCCCGGTGCGAGCGTTCCGACGGCAGGGTTCGATACCCCCTCGGCGTAGGTGTAGAAGCCGCGTCCCGTCTTTCGGCCGAGCCATCCCGCCTGCACGATGTCCTGCTGTACGGGCGAGGGGCGGTACCGGGCGTCGAATCCATACGCGCTCCATAGGCAGAGCGTCACGGCTTGGTTCACCTCTTGGCCGATGAGGTCGGTGAGCTCGAAGGGCCCCATGCGGAAGCCACCGCCTTCCCGGAGGAGCGCGTCGATGGTGGCCGGATCCGACACCTGCTCCTCGTGGAGCCGAAACGCCTCAGTGTAGAAGGGCCGGGCGATCCTGTTCACGATGAAACCGGGCGTCGACCGCACCATGACCGGAGTCTTGCCCCACTGCTCCGCCGTGCTCCAAGCGACCTGGGCGACCGTCGGATCAGTGTCGAGGCCAGAAACGACCTCGACCAGGCGCATGGCGGGCGCCGGATTGAAGAAGTGCATTCCCACCAGCCGGCCCCCGTGGAGCATCGGGGCAGCGAGCTCGGTGACCGAGAGCGATGACGTGTTGGTGGCCAGGATGCACGATGGTTGGATGACTTCCTCGAGCTCGGCTAGCAGTTGACCCTTCACAGCCAGGTCCTCGGCGACCGCCTCGAGAACGAGCCCGCAGTCCGGTACACGCCGCAGGTCGGCGAGATCGGTCAGTAACCGGAGGCGTTCCGCGATCTCGGCCTCTTGTGTCGGACTCAGGCGCTTCCTGGCGACCTCGTGAGCCAACCGTTCGCGGATACGCGCGATGGCCCCGGCCGCGCGTACGTGATCCTGGTCAACGAGGTACGTAATGTGGCCCGCCGTGGCAATGACCTCGGCGATGCCCGAGCCCATCGTCCCGCAGCCCACCACACATACGCTTCTCGACGTGGGGAGCGGGGCTTGACCCCGCGTTCCGGTCCACCCAGCGGTCGGCAGCGAAGTCACTCCCGTATGGTATTACATTAGCGCTGAATGTCAACTATATGACGGGCAGAACTTCTGGGCTTCTCATAACCGCACCCCTCGCCCGACGGCGACGGACCTGGTGAGGTACCGTGAACAGGGCAGGCGGACGACCCATGCCGGCGTCGCCCCCGGAACACGCCTCGCGGGCCGCAGCACTTGAGTCCAGCCGACCAGGGCAGCGACCGCGCTCCACTCACGTCTTGTCAGGCGCTCGCGGGACGAGATCGCTCGGCGCGTCTGACCCTGGACCGCTCGTAGCAACGGAATCGGTCGCTGCCAGGCTGGTCAGGATCGCGTCCGTATCCTGTCCCAGGGTCGGCGAACCGAAGCGGGGCGCGGCCGGAGTCGCGGAGAACCGCCACGGGAGACGGACAACGGGGACCTCTCCCAGCAGGCGGTGGGGAACTTTGACCACGATTCCAGCAGCTGCCGCTTCTGGCGATGAGAAGACCTCGTCGATGCTTCGCAGAGCACCGCAGGGCACGTCGAGGGCCGTCAGAGCGGCGAGGACTTCGTCACGCGTCCGGCTGGCCAAGGCCTCTTCGATGCGTGCCGCCAGATCGGCCCGATTGGCCACCCGATCGCTGTTCGTGGCAAACGCCGGGTCGTCCACCCACTCCGGGTGCCCGAGTGCATTGGCGATCCTGGCAAACTGGGCCTGGTTACCCCCGGCAATCGCGACCGGTGCGTCCTTGGTCTTGTACACCTCGTAAGGGGCGACCTGGGGGTGGGCATTGCCCATGCGCCGAGGGGTCCGGTGTGACGTCAGGTACGACTGGTTGGCATTGACCAGGAGCGACACCTGGGACTCCCAGAGGGACACCGAGACGTGCTGGCCGGTCCCGTATTGTTCGCGGTGGAACAATGCCGCGAGGATGCCGCTGAGGAGGAACAGCCCACTGCTGAGGTCGGAGATGGGGGCGCCGACCTTATAGAAGTCGCCGTCGGGTGGCCCGTTGAGCGACATGAGCCCGCTCGATGCCTGGGTGATGAAGTCATACCCCGGCCGGGCATCTCCTTCGGGATAGCCGCGAACCGACGCGGTGACGAGCCGCGGATTATCCCGACGCAGGTCCGCCAGGCCGAGACCCCAGCGTTCGAGAGTGCCGTCCTTGAAATTATCCACGACGACGTCGGCCCACTCGAGGGCCAGCCGACGCACGGCGCGGCGACCCTCCTCCGTAGCGAAGTCAACAGCCATACCCTTCTTGTTCCGGTTCACCGCCAGGAAGTACGCCGACTCTCCCTCCATAAACGGTGGACCCCAGGCCCGGCAGTCATCCCCAGCGCCAGGCCGCTCCACCTTGATCACGGTGGCCCCGAGGTCGCCCAAGGCCATGGTGGCGAACGGAGCCGCCACGATCCGCGACAGGTCGAGGACCCGCACGCCCTGGAGGGGCCCGCCCGATGCCACGTCCATTTCAGCAAGCAAGCCCCCG
>JAJYMP010000470.1 GCA_021786915.1 Chloroflexota bacterium | reverse complement strand
TGTCAACACTATTACTGACTACATCTCACACCGTGCAACACCCCAAGTTGACCGCCTTCGTGAGATCAGCAGGGCGCGCAGAACCGCCCGATCAGGCTCCTCGGGCGCTGGAAGTTCGGCCTAGGAGTGGTATGCGGGCGATGAGTCCCATACACGCCTGGCAGGCGTATTCAGGCATCCAACGTGCCGGAACACGCCTGGGCGGAGTGCTACGGACAACTGGGGCCCATACCACTCTCCTGAGGCGTGATCAGGAAACCTCCTGGCGGCGCGCGTGCCGCCCTCCGCCTGACGTTCGCCGCCAGCGCCCCTAGTCAGATCGCGGAGCCGCCGCGCTCGCCCGTCCGGATGCGGATGCAGTCCTCCAGCGGCATCACGAAGATCTTGCCGTCGCCGATCGTCCCGTCGCCGTGGCGTGCGCCGCGCAGGATCGCCTCCACGGTGGGCTCGACGAAGGCGTCGTTGACGCCGATCTCCAGGCGCACCTTCGGCAGCAGGCTCGGCGCCACCTCTTGGCCGCGATACAGGTCGGGGTCCTCCTGCTGCCCGTGGCCCGTGACCCGGCTCACGGTGATGCGGAAGATCTCGTTGTCGATGAGCGCCTGGTGGACCTCCTCAAACTTGTCGGGCTGGATGATCGCGACGATGAGCTTCATGGGGTCCCTCCGGCCTTCGATCAGTTGAGGTTGAGCAGGCCGTAGCCGTGCTCTCCGTGGAGCTCGTGGTCCATGCCCGCCATCTCGCCGGCGGGGCCGAGCCGGAGGCCCACGGTCCGGTTGACCACGACGAGGAGCACCAGGCTCACGACCGCGCAGTAGACGATCGTCGAGAGGACGCCCGTCGCCTGCACGGCCAGCTGCTCGATCGCCGCGCGGCCGTGAGGCATCTCGCCTGCCCGGACGAACAGCGCGAGCAGCAACGCCCCCGCGATCCCGGCCGTGCCGTGGACGCCGAACACGTCGAGCGTGTCGTCGTAGCCGAGGCGATTCTTGAGCAGGATCGCCCCATAGCAGAGCGCGGAGGCGGTGAAGCCGAGCGCGACAGCGCCTGCCGGCTCCACGACGCCCGCCGCCGGCGTGATGACCACGAGGCCTGCCAGGATCCCGGACGCGGTACCAAGGCTCGTGGCCTTGCGGTGGTGCACGGCCTCGATGCACATCCAGGCCAGCCCCCCGGCCGCCGCGGCGACCTGCGTGGCGGCCAGCGCCTGGGCGGTCTTGACGCCGCTGGTCAGCGAGCTGCCGGCGTTGAACCCGAACCAGCCCACCCACAGCAGGCCGACGCCCATCAGGGTCATCACCAGGTTGTTGGGGTGCATGGCGGTGCGCGGGTAGCCGCGCCGCGCACCGAGGTAGAGCGCCGCGACCAGTCCCGACACGCCCGCCGAGATGTGGACGACCGTGCCGCCCGCGAAGTCGATCGCGCCGAGTCGGAACAGCCAGCCGTCGGACGCCCACACCCAGTGGCACAGCGGCGCGTAGACGAGCAGGCTCCAGAGCGCGATGAACACCGCGTAGCCGCGCAACCGGACGCGCTCGGCGAAGGCGCCGGCGATCAGCGCCGGCGTGATGATCGCGAACTTGCCCTGGAACATCGCGAACACGAGGTCTGGAACGCCGTCGCTGCCGACCGTCGCGTCGATGTCGCGCAGCAACACGTGGCCGGGCGCCCAGCCGATCCACCCGCCGAGCGTGTTCGGGCCGAACGCGAGCGCGAACCCGACCGTGACCCACAGGACCCCGATGATCGCCATCGCGGCGAAGCTGTGCATCATCGTGCCCAGCACGTTCTTCGTTCGGACCAGGCCGCCGTAGAACATGGCCAGGCCCGGGATCATCAGGAGCACCAGGGCGGTGGAGACCAGCATCCACGCGGTAGCGCCCGTGTCGACCGCCGGCTGGGGCGGGAGGATCGCAGCGGTCCCGCTCGGCCAGGCCACCGCCACCGCTGCGGCGAGCACCAGGAGCAGCCCGACGGCGGCCAGCGCCGTGCGGACAGAGCGTTGCGTCGCGGGGCTGGTCTGGGCAGCCAGCATCGGGCGGTCCTCCTCGCGGGGCGGCGGGCCCGAGCGGCGCGGACCCGGCTAGTGGTGCCTCGCGGCGACGCCCGCCACGAAACTGGCGCGATGGTAGGAGGCACGCGCCGCGATCACGTGTGGTTTCGGGTTGCGGGCAGGACGCTCTTCGGTGCCTCTTCGGCGCATGGCGGCGCGCGGCCGCGGCGGCGCGGACGCTGCGGCGGACGCCCCGGCCGGATTCGCCCCGGTCGCGACGGCGCGAGTGTCCCGTTCCTGAAGTCGCCCGCCGGCTGCCGCCCGGGACCCCCCGCGCCGGCGGCTGAGTCGTGCTGGGATCGCCGCGCGCCGTGGCGTGCACGGACGCCGGCCCGAGCCGGGGGCCCGCGGCGCGCCCCGTGCGCGCGGGAGGCGCTCCTGACCCTGACGCGACTCAACGAGCGAGGGACCGGCGGATCGGGACGCTAGAGCAGCGCTTCCCGCACGAATGGCACCCCGTTGAGGTGCTCGTCGAGGAAGGCGAGCACGGTCCCGTACCACAGCTTCGCGTTCTGCGGCTTGAGCACCCAGTGGTTCTCGTCGGGGAAGTAGAGGAACCGGCCCGGGATGCCCATGCGCTTCATGTCGGTCCAGAGCGTGAGCGCCTCGCTGATCGGCACGCGGTGGTCGAGCTCGCCGTGGATCACGAGCATCGGCGTCTTCATGCGCGCCATCTCGGCCAGGAACTCGCGCGGGGACCAGCGCAGGTAGCCGGACGCGTCGACGTAGGGGTCGCCCATCTCGTGCTCCCAGGCGGCGCCGTGGTCCGTGGTCCCGTGGAACCCCAGGAGCTCCCACAGGGAGGCGTGGGTGACGATGCACCGGAAGCGGTCCGTGTGGCCGGCCATCCAGTTGGCCATGTAGCCCCCGTAGGAGCCGCCCATCATGGCCACCCGCGACCCGTCGACGTCGTCGCGCGCGACTGCCGCGTCGAGCATCGTCATCACGTCGATGAACGGACTTCCGCCCCACTGGCCCCAGCCGCGATCGAGCATCCGCTGGCCGTACCCGGTGGAGAGGGCCGGGTCGGGGAGCAGCACCGCGAACCCGCGCGCGGCGAGCACGTTCGGGTTCCAGCGCCAGTGCCAGCCGTTCCAGGACGACAGCGGGCCACCGTGGACGAGCAGGACCAGCGGCGCCTCCGCGCCCGCCGCCGTGGCCGGGCGGACCAGCCACGCGCCCAGCCGGGTGCCGTCGGCGGCCTCGCTCTCGAGCCGCTCGACGACGGTCCCCGTGGCGATCCCGCCCTCGTCGACGCTCGCCCCGAGCTCAACCGGCGTCTGGTCCGCTGCGCGCGCGTCGAACCGGACGATCCGCGGCGGCGTGGCGATGGTGGACTGGAGCGCGTAGACCGTCGAGCCGTCGGGCGTCGGGCACAGGTCCGACACGTGGCCCGACGCGGTCAGCCGGGTCACTCGGCCCTCGGGCAGGTCGACGCGGTAGGCGGAGTGGAGCCCGGCATCGTCGGAGTCGAAGTAGAGGACCGAGGCGTCGGGGCCCCACCTGGGCGACTCCGGCCGGCGGTCGACCTCGCCCGCGATCTCGCGCTGGCTGCCGGTCGCAAGGTCGATGAGCACCAGCGTGTACCGCTCGGGCTCGTTCGGGGTGGAGTAGCTGAACCGCACCGCCGCCACGGTGGCACCGTCGGGCGAGATCGCACAGTCGGCGTAGGCCGCCTCGTGGTTCGTGAGCTGGCGCGCCTCGCCGGTGGCCGTGTCGTAGCGGACGAGGTCGTCCCAGGTCTCCGGGAACCCGCCCGGCCGGCGCCGCACGGCCACGACGAAGGTGCCGTCGGGCGCGATGTCGAGCGCCCCCTCCTCGAACGTGAACCCGAGCACGTTGGGCTCAAGGTCGCGCGGCTCCGAGATCCGCTCCTCGCCGTCTGGAACCGTGGCCGCGAACAGCCGCCGATGGCGCGGGCCCAGGTAGTGGTCCCAGTGGCGGATCGGGTTGTCCTCGAACAGCAGCGCATTGACGCCCGCGTCCCGGCGGGCCTTCTCGCGGCCCTCGTCGGCGGCGAGGTCGGCCGCGCCGTGGTGGACCATCGCGCCGAAGGCGATGGCGCGCGAGGACCGGGCGGCCACGATGCCGTCGATCCCGCCGTCCGGGCTCGCAACGGGGCGCGCCTCGCCGCCGTCGGGCGGGAGCAGCCAGATGGCGCGGATCGGGTGCGCGTCGTCTACCGAGGGAGCCTTGACGTCGGGGTCGGGGCGCGCGGACGCGAACAGCAGCGAGCCGTCGGGCAGGAACGCGTGCCCGCCCGACTCCCCGGCGACCGAGCGGGTGAGCCGTCGGGCGGGGGAGGCACCCCCGGGGTCGACCTGCCACAGGGTGGTCGCCATCTTCTTGCCGTCAGGGGCCACCGTCCCCACCGCGACGACCAGCCGACGCCCGTCGGGGCTCAGCTGGAGCGAGGAGAGGCGCGGGAGCTGGAGCATGCGGTCGATCGTGAAGGGTTCGCTCATGCGCCCATCATGCCCCCGGAGGCGGCCGCGCGAGGGTGTGCGCATCGAGCGGCCACGGTGCAGTCGGAATTGATGCCCAGCAGGCATCACGAAGCGAGCGACCGGGACCAGGCACGGCCCGCACGGCTGACGAGCGGGTGACCCGACCGGCGACCGCGACGTGTTTCGTAGAACATCTGTACGCTTTCGCGCGAAACTGCTAGACTCCGCGTCGATGACCGACGACGCCATGAGCCTCCTCGCGGCCGGCGCCACAGAGCCCGGCGACCTCGCCGTGGAGGGGTCGCTGCGCCCTCGGACGCTCGATGAGTACATCGGCCAGCGGGAGGTCAAGGCCAGCCTCGACGTGCTGCTCCAGGCAGCGAAGGGGCGGGGGGAGGCCGCGGACCACGTCCTGCTGTACGGCCCACCGGGCCTGGGCAAGACGACGCTGGCCACGATCATCGCGCGCGAGCTCGGCGTCAACGTGCGCTACACGAGCGGCCCGGCCGTCGAGCGGGCGGGGGACCTGGCGGCCATCCTGACCGCCCTCGACGAGCGGGACGTCCTGTTCATCGACGAGATCCACCGGCTCAACCGCGCGGTGGAGGAGATCCTCTACCCGGCGATGGAGGACTTCGCGCTCGACGTGATGATCGGCAAGGGGCCGTCGGCGCGGAGCCTGCGGCTGTCGCTCAAGCCGTTCACGGTCGTCGGCGCCACCACGCGGGCCGGCCGGATCAGCGGGCCCCTCCGGGACCGCTTCGGCATGACGTACCGCCTCGACTTCTACGGCGAGGACGACCTGACGTCGATCGTCGAGCGGTCGGCGCGGATCCTGGGCGTCGAGGTGGACGCGGACGCGGCAAGGCTCATCGCCAAGCGCGGCCGCGGCACCCCGCGCATCGTCAACCGGCTCCTGCGCCGCGTCCGGGACCACGCTGAGGTCCACGGGGACGGACGGATCCACGTCCAGGCCGTCGCCGAAGCGATGACCATCCTGGACATCGACGACCTCGGGCTCGATACCACGGACCGCAAGCTCCTGGCCGCCATCGTCCAGAAGTTCGGCTCCGGGCCCGTCGGCGTCCAGGCGCTGGCCGCGGTGCTGGCCGAGGAGGCCGACACGATCGAGGACGTCTACGAGCCGTTCCTGCTGCGCCTGGGATTCCTGGATCGAACCCCGCAGGGCCGCATCGCCACGGAGCCCGCGCGCCAGCACCTCGCCGCGCTCGGCTTCGACATTCCCGCTCCCCGCCGCGCCGAGCCCGAGATGCCGGCGCTGTGGGACGACCTGCCCACCCGCTGAGCCCGGCCAGTCCGTGCCCGGCGCGTCCCGCTTCGAGGTCCTCGTCCCGCCGCCCGCTGACGGGTCGACGCGCGCCCGGCTGGGACGCCTCCACCTCCCGCACGGCGTGGTCGAGACCCCGCAGTTCATGCCCGTCGGCACCAACGCCACGGTGAAGGCGCTCCACCCGGACGAGGTGCGGGCGGCCGGCGCGACCATCGTGCTCGCCAACACCTACCACCTGTACCTCCGACCCGGGCACGAGCGGATCGAGCGGCTGGGCGGCCTCCACGCGTTCATGGGCTGGGACGGGCCCATCCTCACCGACTCGGGCGGGTACCAGGTGGTCTCGCTCGGGGACCTGCGCGTGATCGACGACGGCGGGGTCACCTTCAAGAGCCACCTCGACGGGACCATCCACCGGTTCACGCCGGAGCATTCGATCGCGGTCCAGCAGGCGCTGGGTCCGGACATCGCGGTCGCGTTCGACCAGCCGGTCTTCCCGAGCTCGCCCCGGGCCGTGGTCGAGGACGCGATGCGCCGGACCCACCGCTGGGCGGAGCGCTCGCTCGAGGCCCACACCCGGACG
>JAJYMP010000228.1 GCA_021786915.1 Chloroflexota bacterium | reverse complement strand
CGTCTTCACCGGCATCCGGATGCTCGTCACCCGCGGCGAGCACACTTCACACCCGGAGAACAACGTTCTCGTCCGGTTCGCCCGACGCCACCTGCGGGTCACCGAAGACTTCCATGGCCAGGCGTTCCTTGTCCGAACGGCCGCGGGCCTCGCCGCGACGCCGCTCTTCCTGGCCCTGCTCGTCCTTGAGTTCAGCGATCTCATCTTCGCCGTCGACTCGATCCCCGCGATCTTCGCCGTGACGACCGACCCGTTCGTGATCTTCACCAGTAACGCGTTCGCGATCCTGGGGCTCCGGTCGCTCTACTTCCTGCTCGCGGAGGCGGCCGCTCGCTTCCGGCATCTCAAGGTCGGGCTCGCGTTGATCCTCGTGTTCGTCGGCGGGAAGCTCCTCCTCGCCGACGTCTACAAGATCCCGCCGCTCATCTCGCTCGCGGTGGTCGTCTCGATCCTCGGGGTCGCCGTCGGGGCATCGCTCCGTCGATCGCCGTCGGTCGCCCCCCCCAGATCGGGTGCCTGATGGAGCATGAGCCGGAATCGGTCCTGGCCATCTCGATGGGATCGGCCGGCAGGACGCGGCTGCTCCCGTACGGCCGGGTCGACATCGCCCGCCATCCCGCGGGGACCGTCACTCGCTGGATCCTTGAGCCGGGCTGGCGTTGGTCCTCCCACGTCGGCCAGGCGCAGGGGCTCGCCCTGTGCCCGACACCCATCTCGGGTACCTCGTCGCCGGACGAATGGTCATCTCTTGACCCCCGACGGGCAGACCACGCGCCTGGACGCAGGTGACGCGTTCGCAATCGGGCCCGGCTATGACCCTCCCGAACGGGACCGGAGTGCGCTATACTGGACGACGTCCAATGTGAGTATTGTGAGGAGATCCACGATGACGCAGGCTCTGCAGTCGACTCCGGCATCTGTCGCAGCCGTCGCGCTTCAGGACACGCTCGTTGAGCTGATCGACCTCAGCCTTCAGGCGAAGCAGGCCCACTGGAACGTGCGCCTGGTACGACAACGTCGCCGAGCGACTGGCGGCGATCGGGGTGGCGCCCGACGGCCGGACCTCGACCGTAAGCACGAGCACTCCGCTCGCCCAGCTTCCCGAGGGCCGTCTCGAAGACCGGACGCTCGTGGCGCTCGTCGATGAGCTCGTTCGGACGGTGACCGACCGGGTGCGAGATCGGATGGAGCGGCTCGGCGAGCACGATCTTGTCACCCAGGATCTGCTGATCGGGGTCGTCCACGGTCTCGAGAAGCAGCTCTGGATGCTGCGCGCCCAGCGCGCGTGAGCGATCCGGCTCACCGGCTTCGCGAAGCGCGACTGCGCGTCACCCGGGCCCGCCTCGCGATCCTCGGCCTCCTCGCGGAGCTTGGCGGGCATCACTCCGCGGACGAGCTCGTCGAGGCGTTCCGCTCCGGCGGCAGCCCGATCCCGCGGGCGACCGTCTACCACGTCCTCGAGACCCTTGAGCGGGCGGGGCTCGTGCTCGTCGCCGACGCCGGCCCTGGTCGGACCCTCTACGAATCGGCAGCCGACTGGCACCACCACCTGGTGTGCCGAATATGTGGCCGGATCGTCGACGTGCCATGTCTGGCGGATGCAAGACCCTGCCTCAGCCCGGTCCTGCCAGGGGTCGTCGTCGAGGAGGCCCAGGTCATCTTCCGAGGCCTCTGCGCGGCCTGTGCAGGAGGCCCGAGCCAGGCGGGGGCCTCATCCGGCTGAACCCGATCAGCCGCCGGGCGAGCTGCCCGTTGGCACGAGAGGTCCCGCGGCTGTCGGGCTCGACCCGCCGGGACCACGTCGCCGCGCGCGATCCGGCCCGTGACAGGTGATCATCCCCCACCACGAGGAGGCAAGTAGATGCGCAGATCGTTCGCCGAGCACCGGACGTGGATCACCTGGCGCGACCGCTACGAGCGCCTGGATCGTGCCATCACGGGCCGGCTCGCCCGAGCAGGGATCGTCGTCCTCCGGATCGGCATGGGGCTCGTGTTCCTCTGGTTCGGGGTCCTCAAGTTCCTCCCGGGCCTGAGCCCCGCGCAGGACCTGGCCACTCGCACCATCGAGCAGCTGACCCTCGGCGCCATCGGACCAGCAGCGTCGATGCCGGTCCTCGCAACGTGGGAGACGCTGATCGGGCTTGGGCTCATCAGCGGGCGGTTCCTCCGGGCAACCCTCTTCCTGCTCGCCGTCCAGATGCTCGGCGCGGCGACGCCGCTCGTGCTCTTCCCTGCCGAGACGTTCACCATGTTCCCGCTTGCGCCGACCCTCGAGGGCCAGTACATCATCAAGAACGTGGTCCTCATCGGGGCCGCCATGGTCATCGGCGCGACGGTACGCGGCGGTGGTCTCGCGCCGGATCCGACCACGCGGATCACGGACGGTGAGGCCTCGCGGCGTGGGGAGGGGCCAGGCCGAACCTGATGAGTCGGGCGGGACACCACGCGCATCGGGCCACCGCATCGACACCTCCTCCTTCGGCGACGGGCTCATCCATGCGTAGGGTCAGCCATCGTGGTCGTCGCCCTCCCAGGCCTCGCGGGCCTCGCGGACGAGGAAGACGGCGATCGCGAGTGCGGCGAGCGGGTCGGCCCACCACAGCCCGAAGAGGGCGTTGAGGGCGAGGCCGCCGAGGGTCGTGACCGACAGGTACCGGCAGGCACACGTCTGGCGGCTGTCGGCGACGAGCGCCCGGCTGCCCAGCGCTTCGCCGGTCTCTCGCTTCGCCCGCGCGAGCCAGAGCATGACCCCGATCGAGACCGCCGTCAGCACGATCCCGACCGGGCTCGCCTCCGGCCGATCGCCGGCGGTGAGCGTCCGGAGCGCCTCGAACGCGACGTAGGCGGCGAGGATCGCGAACGACACCCCGACGAGTCGCTCTGCCCGGCGCTCGACGTGCTCGATGCGCTCCTCGTCGGCGGTGCCGCCGGCCTCGGCCCGCAGGCGCCACAGAAGGATCGCCCCCGAGATGGTCTCGACGAAGCTGTCGACCCCGAAGCCGACGAGGGCGATGCTCCCGGCGGCAACGCCCGCGCCGACCGCGATCAGCCCCTCGGCGATGTTCCAGCCGACGGTCAGGTACTCGAGTTGGAGGCCACGGGCCAGGAGTTGCGCGCGCGCCGCGGCGGTCATCGGACGCCGCCGACCGGCACGGACCGGCGGCGAACGCGGTCGGCTTGCTCATCCGGCTCGGCCACGAGCCGGCCGCCCCGGACGGTCGCGCCAACGACCATCGCCGCCCCGACGAGAACGATGTTCTGATGGTGTACTAGCCCTCGAGGGTCGGCTCGAACGGGAACTGGGTGAGTGTCTCGGCGGGGAACGACAGGAGGGGCGTTACCGCATGGCTCCCGCAAGCGATGGAGCACGCCAGGGAACTCAGACACAGTTCGCTGCCTCGAAACCGTCGCTAGCCAACGAGAACTCACGCGTTCTGGCCGGCGACCTCGACCGCGATCGCCTCGCCAACGTGGACGAGGGCGTCGGTCAGGAGACGGCGCACGTGCTCGTCGGCCAGCCGGTAGTAGACGATCCGTCCGGCCTTCCGGCGTGTCACGGCGTCTCGATCACGGAGCAGCCGGAGCTGGTGGCTCAACCCCGAAACCGAGAGGCCGAGCAGCAGGGCGAGGTCGCACACGCAGAGCTCATCGGTGAGCGTCAGGGCGTGGAGGATGCGAGCCCGGGTTGGATCGGCCAGTAGCCCGAAGAGGTCTCCGACCCGGAGAGCGCTCTCCGCGGACAGCGTTCGACCGAGCAACGGGCGGACCTGTTCGGGGTGGATGCACTCCGTCTCGCAACGGTCCTCGGAGAGCGCCTGACCGCCTGCTTGCATGGTGGTTCGAGTATGCCAGCCGAGCTCATGGCCGGCGAAGTCGGGCGTCGCATACCGAGGCGCGTGATCGGAGGTCACGAGACGCGGACGGTGCCGTTCATCGTCGGATGCACGTCGCACTGGAAGTAGTGGTCGCCGGCGGGCAGGCCCGGGACGAGGTGCGTGACGGTCTTGACCCCGTTGAAGATCTCGCCCTTGAAGAGGCTGGCTCCGCCTGGGCGCGAGTCGTAGATGGCGACGTTGTGGGGGACGCCTGCGTCCTGGTTGTCGAACACGATCTGGAACGGGGTGTTGGTGGGGACGCTGAACTCGGCGAGATCGAAGCGGATGTTCTGCGCCACGATCTTGATCACCACGCCGGCGCCGCCGGCCGAGGCCGAGACACCCGCGGCCGAGGGTGATGCGCTCTCAGGCGCGGGCGTGGCCGATCCGCCTGGACTGGCTGATGCCTCGCCTGAGCCTGCAGGGGGCGCGAGCGTTGGGCCGTGCGTCCAGCCCGGCTGGCTACGACCGGCACAGGCCGCCGCCACCGCCCCCAGGCCGGCGAGGAGCGAGAGTCGCAGCAGCTGGCGCCGGCTGACGCGCGGTTCGGTCGCACTCACGGGTCCGACAAGCTTCATTCGTGCGTCGCTTCGAGCCAGCCGCACCTCAGCCGAAGTCGAGCAGGTCGCCGAGGAAACCGCCGCGCCGCCGGCGCTGATCCCCGCCGTAGCCGCCGTGCTTGCCGCCTCCGCCGTGCTTGCCGCCCTGATAGCGAGGGTCCGGATCTCCGGGGTCGGGGTATCGATCGTCGGGGCGATCCTCGGCTGTCCGGCCGCCGTAGTGCACATCCTCGGCTTCGATGAGCCGTTCGAGCTCTCCTCGATCGAGGAAGATCCCCCGGCACTCGGTGCACTGGTCGATCGCGATCCCGTTGCGCTCGTAGGTGCGCATCGATCCAGCGCACTTGGGGCACGTCAGTCCCGTCGGGGTGCCCTGCGCTGCCTGGTTCGTGTCGGTCATCGGGTTCTCCTTTGCCGTGCTTGGGACTCAGTGGGCCGCCTTCTCGACCGCACGACGGTCCGAAGGCTCCAGCTGGAACGTGCTGTGCTCGATGTCGAAGTCGCTCGAGAGGCAGTCGCAGAGCCGGTCGAGGACCTCGTCGAACCTGGCGCCCTCGGCGAGGACGATGTGGGCGGAGAGGACGTTCATCCCGCTCGTGATCGTCCAGGCGTGGAGGTCGTGGGCGTCGGCGACGCCCTGGGTCTCGGTGATGTGCCGGCGAACCTCGGCCATGTCGACGCCTCTCGGTGTCGCCTCGAGGAGGACGTCCACCGCGTCGCGGATGAGCGTCCACGTCCGGGGCAGGATGAACAGGCCGATGACGACCGAGGCGATCGGGTCGACGAGCGACCAGCCGGTCAGGGCGATGACGACGCCGGCGACGATGACCGCGACCGAGCCCAGGAGGTCGCCGACGACCTCGTAGAACGCGCCCCGGAGGTTGAGGCTCGACTTCTGGCCGGCGGACAGGAGCCGGGCCGAGACGAGGTTCACGAGCAGACCGACGGTCGCGACCGCGAGCATCGGCAGGCCGAGGACCTCGGGCGGCTCCATGAACCGCCGGTACGCCTCGTAGAGGATGTACGCCGCGACGCCGAACAGCAGGATCCCGTTCGCGATCGCGGCCAGAATCTCCAGGCGATAGTAGCCGTATGACTTGCCGTCGTTCGCGGGGCGGGCCGCAAACCGGATCGCGAGGAGGGCCATCGAGACGCCGGCGACATCGGTGAGCATGTGCCCGGCGTCGGCGATGAGCGCCAGGCTGCCGGTGAGGATGCCGCCGACGACCTCAACCGCCATGTAGCCGCCGGTGAGCGCGAGGACGATCCGCAGGCGGCCGGCGCCGGCTCCGGCGGCCGAGTGACCGTGACCGGCGGGCGCTGGTCGTCCGCCCTCGGCCGTCGTTGGGATGTCAGATGCCACTGGGGTAGGCCCGTCTGCTCGGCGGCCGCGAGTCAGCCGCACTCCGTCCGGCGGGAGCTTCCTGCCGGTCGGAGGAATACTTGCATCATTGCTCAAGGATCGTATACGAAGTCTCCGGAGTCTGCGGCCGATCGACAGCAACGTTCACGCGACGACCAGGGCCGTCACCATCCCGAGCATCCCCTGCGGCCCCTCGGCGTGGCGACAGGTTGCGCGCCGGCCGGTCGGCGACGAAGGCCGCCACGACGTCGTCGAGGTGGCGGCGGACCGCGGGCTCACGCATGGCGAGCCTGCCTCGGGACCAGGTGAACGGGGGAGCGGGCTGGATCAGGTGAACACGCGGTCCACCGATCAAGTGAACGAACCATCGGGGTCGGACTCCACGGTGGCCGTCGCCACGCTCGTCAGAGGGCGCCAACACCACAAGCTGTGGTGGTCGGGATCCCGTCGGGCCCAAGGAGCAGGGGAGTTGGCTGGCGAGGAAGGATTCGAACCTTCAATCCCCTGATCCAGAGTCAGGTGCCTTACCGTTAGGCCACTCGCCAGCGATGCCGCAGCGGCGCCCAGAGTCTACCGCGTCGGCTGCG
>JAJYMP010000585.1 GCA_021786915.1 Chloroflexota bacterium | reverse complement strand
TCGTTCGAGCAGAGCCTGCGCGACTTGCGGCTCGACTACCTCGACCTGTACCTCGTCCACTGGCCCTTCCCCAACACGCACGAGCCAGGCGTGGACGTCGGGTCGCGCGACTCCAACGCGAAGCCGTACCTCCACGAGCAGTACATGGACACGTGGGGCGAGCTCGAGAAGCTCGTCGAGCGGGGCCTGGTGCGCTACATCGGCACCTCCAACATGACCGTCCCCAAGCTGCGGCTGGTAGTGCGCGACGCGCGGATCAAGCCCGCGGCCAACGAGATGGAGTTGCACCCTCACTTCCAGCAGCCCGAGCTGTTCGACTTCGTGCTGGGCGAGGGGATCGTGCCGATCGGCTATTCGCCCATCGGCTCGCCGGCGCGTCCCGAGCGCGACCGGACGCCCGACGACTCGGTGGACATCGAGGACCCGGTCATCGTCGCCGCGGCGCAGCGCCTGGGCGTCCACCCCGCCGTGGTCTGCGTCAAGTGGGCGATCCAGCGGGGCCAGGTGCCGATCCCGTTCTCGACCAAGCCCTCGAACCTGCTTGCGAACCTGCGGGCGTCGGTCTCGGAGTCGCTGTCCGAGGCCGAGATGGCCGCCATCGCCGGGGTCGACCGCGGCTGCCGGCTGATCAAGGGGCAGGTCTTCCTGTGGAGGGCCGGGCAGTCGTGGGAGGACCTCTGGGACCTCTCCGGCGAGATCACGCCGCCCTAGGCCATGCACGTCCTGACGATCGACCAGGGGACCTCGAGCCTGAAGGCTGCGCTGTGGGGCGCCGACGGCACGGTCGCGGCCGAGGCGGTCGAGGCGTACGAGCTCAGCCGCCCGGCGCCGACCTGGGCCGAGGTCGACCCGGCGCGCTGGTGGGAGGCCCTGTGCGGCGCCACGGCGTCGGTGCTCGCGAAGGCAGCGGTCTCGGTCGACCAGGTCGCCTGCGTGGCGCTCGACGGGATCGGCTGGACCCTGGTGGCGACCGACGAGCAGCTGCGACCGGTCGTGCCCGCCATGACGTGGCTCGACCGTCGCGCCGAGGACGAGGCCGCCGCCCTGCGTGCCCGTCCCGACGCGGACGCCCTGGTGGACCTGGTTGCGAACCCGCTCGACGCCGCGTACCTCACCCCCAAGATCGCCTGGCTCGCCGGGCACCGCCCCGACGCATTCGACGCCACGCGGTGGTTCCTGACGGCGTCGGGCTGGCTGGTGGCGCAGCTGACGGGCGAGGTGACCTGCGACTTCACGCAGGCGTACGGCCTCCACTGCTTCGACATCCGGCGCGAGCGCTGGGACGAGCGCGCGGCGCGCGACCTGGGCATCCCGATCGACCGGCTGCCGCCGCTCCACCGCGCTGGCCATGTGGCCGGCGGTGTGACCCCCACCGCGGCTCGGGCCACCGGGCTGGTGCCGGGGATCCCCGTCCTGGTGGGCGGCGTGGACGCCGCGATGGCGGCCCTCGGGGCTGGAGTGACGCGGCCCGGGCTCACCCAGGACCAGGGCGGCTCCGCAGGCGGGTTCGGGATGAGCGTCGGCGAGGTGGTCGTGGAGCCGCGGCTGATCTTCAGCCACCACGTCCTCGACGGGCAGTACCTGCTCCAGGCGGGGACCGTGGGCGGCGGAGCGCTGGGCTGGCTGCGCGACGTGGTGGGCCGCGAGGGCGCCACGTTCGGCGAGCTGACGGCCGAGGCGCAGGCATCCCGACCCGGCGCCAACGGGGTCCTGTTCCTGCCATACCTGGCCGGGGAGCGAACGCCGCTCTGGAGCAGCGCGCCGCGGGGCGTGTTCGCCGGGCTCGCCTACACGACGACGCGCGCCGACCTGGTGCGCGCGGTGATGGAGGGGTGCGCGTTCGCCGTGGTGGACAACCTGCGCCTCGCCGAGCAGCGCGGCCACCGGGTGACCGAGTGGCTGGGGCAGGGTGGCGCCTCGCGCTCGGCCCTCTGGAACCAGGTCAAGGCCGACGCCACGGGCGTCCCGTTCACGGTGGCCCGGCTGGCGGACGGCGCCGAGGGCGGCACGGGCCTGGCGCTGTTCGCCCTCGGGGCGCGGGCCGCGGGGCTGGCGGGCCCTCCCGCCGAGACGGTGGAGCGGCTGCTGGTCCAGCGCACGACGCTCGAGCCCGACCTCGCGCGCCACGCCCGGTACCGCGAGCTGTTCGAGGTCTGGCACGGCATCTCGCGCGCGATGCTCCCGCATTTCGACCGACTGGCGGCCGTGGCATGAGGGCGCTCGCGCTCGAGGATCGCCTCCGCATCGCCGTCCGCGAGGTCCCGGAGCCGGAGGTGGGCCCGGGGGACGTTCTCCTCGAGATCCACGCCGCGGCGGTGTGCGGCTCGGACATCCACCGCTTCGTCCGCGGCCACCGGGAGTACCCGATGATCCTGGGCCACGAGGCGGCAGGGATCATCACGGCCGTCGGGGCGGCGGCGGACCCCTCGCTCGTCGGCCGCCACGCGGCACTCGTGCCGCTCATCCCCGACCACACCTGCGACCAGTGCCTCGCCGGCCGGTTCTCCGCCTGCCGCGCCTACTCGTTCGTCGGCTCGCGCCGGCCCGGGGCGTTCGCGGAGCGCGTGGCCGTTCCCGCCCGCAACGTGCTGCCCGTCCCGGACGAGCTCCCCTTCGAGCAGGCGGCGCTGATCGAGCCCTCGACCGTCGCACGCCACCTCCTGGACTTGGGCGGCTTGGGCCGCGGTCAGACGGCGATCGTGCTGGGCGCCGGATCGATCGGCCTGATGCTCGTCCAGTGGCTCCGCGTCCTGGGCGCCTCGCTGATCATCGCGACCGACGTGGCCGAGGCGAACCTCGAGGCGGCGGCCGCGCTCGGCGCGCACGTGACGCTGAACCCAGAGAAGGTCGACGTGGCCGACGAGGTGCGCCGTCTGACCGGCGCGGGCGCTGACCTCTCGGTCGAGGCCGCGGGTTCGCCGCAGGCCCTCGCATCGATCGTCGAGGTGACGCGCCCCAAGGGCACGGTCGTGCTGGGCGGGAACCAGCCGGCCGACGCGTCGTTCCCGATGAGCTTCGTGGAGGCCCTGATGCGCCGGGAGCTCACGCTCACCGGCGGCTTCATGTCGTACTCCGCGCCGTGGCCCGGCCACGAGTGGACCGACAGCCTCGCGGCAGCTCTCGACGGCGGCCTCGACCTGCCCGCGATGATTTCGCACCGCGCCCCGCTCGCGGCGGCGCCCGCGATCTTCGCCGAGATCGCCGCCCGCCGCCTCGCCCACCGCAAGATCGTGTTCGACCCGACCGCCAGGTCGTAAGGAGGCTTCGTGCTCACCACCCGTCTGCTGCATCCCGAGATCCTGGCCGCGCTCGGCGGGGCCGGCCACGGCGCCACGGTGCTCATCGCGGACGGGAACTACCCGCTCGTCACGCGCTCGAATCCTGCCGCTCGCCGGGTGTACCTCAACCTCGAGCCGGGCAAGCTGACCGTCACCGACGTGCTCGACGCGATCGCGGAGGCGATCCCCGTGGAGGCGGTCCACGTCATGGGCCCCGACGATGGCAGCGAGCCGTCGATCTACGCGGACTTCCGGCGGATCCTCCCCGCCAACGACCTCACCCGCCTCGGCCGGTTCGAGTTCTACGACATGGCCCGCGCGCAGGACTGCGCCCTCGCCGTCCTGACCGGCGAGCAGCGCACCTACGCCAACATCCTGCTCACCATCGGCGTGGTCCAGCCGGCGTAATCGCGGCAGACCACCACGCGTCCCAGAGGGAGACGAAGGCACATGACCACCGTCAACACGTCCGGCCGCTTCGTCGGCGACTGGCCGAAGATCGGGATCCGCCCGGCCGTGGACGGCCGGCAGCACGGCGTCCGCGAGTCGCTCGAGGAGCAGACCCGCAACATGGCGCTGCGGACAGCCGAGCTGATCTCATCGACCCTGCGCTACCCGGACGGCAGCCCGGTCGAGTGCGTCGTGCCGGAGCACAACATCGGGGGC
Source organism: Chloroflexota bacterium (assembly GCA_021786915.1). The sequence continues at coordinate 2,442 of JAJYMP010000585.1, read as the reverse complement.
GTCTACGAGGCCGCCAAGGTCGCCGAGCTGTTCCGCAAGGAGGGCGTCGGGGTCTCCATCACGATCACGCCCTGCTGGTGCTACGGGTCCGAGACGATGGACATGGACCCGCTCACCCCCAAGGCGGTGTGGGGCTTCAACGGCACGGAGCGCCCGGGCGCCGTCTACCTCGCCGCCGTGCTCGCGGCGCACACCCAGAAGGGCCTGCCCGCGTTCGGCATCTACGGGCGCGACGTCCAGGACGCGGGCGACGGCACGATCCCCGACGACGTGCAGGCCAAGATCCTGCGCTTCGCCAAGGCGGGTCTCGCCGCCGCGATCCTGCGCGGCAAGTCGTACCTCTCGCTCGGCGGCGTGTCCATGGGCATCGCCGGATCCATCGTCGACCAGCCGTTCTTCGAGAAGTACCTCGGCATGCGGGTCGAGGCGGTCGACATGTCGGAGATCCACCGGCGGCTCGAGGAGGGGATCTACGACCCGGCCGAGTTCGAGAAGGGGCTCGCCTGGGCGAAGGCCAACTGCCGCGAGGGCGCCGACCGCAACGAGGCGGACAAGGCGAAGTCGCGCGGGGACCTCGACGCCGACTGGGCGACCGTGGTCAAGATGCTCCTCATCGCCCGCGACCTGCTGGTGGGCAACCCGCGGCTCGCCGAACTCGGCCACCTCGAGGAGTCGATGGGCCGCAACGCGATCCTGGGCGGGTTCCAGGGCCAGCGGGCGTGGACCGACCACAGCCCCAACGGCGACTTCATGGAGGCGATCCTCAACTCGTCGTTCGACTGGAACGGGATCCGGGCGCCCCACATCTTCGCGACCGAGAACGACTCGCTCAACGGCGCGACGATGCTGCTGATGTACCTGCTCAGCAACCGGGCCCAGATCTTCGCCGACGTGCGGACGTACTGGAGCCCCGAGGCGGTCGAGCGGGTCACCGGGTACCGGCCCGACGGCCTCGCCGCCGACGGGTTCATCCACCTGATCAACTCGGGCGCGGCCACGCTAGACGCCACGGGCGCCATGACCGACAGCGACGGCAAGCCCGCGATGAAGCCGTTCTGGGAGATCACCGAGGCCGACGTCGCGGCGGCGCTGGCGGCGACGACTTGGTACCCCGCCAACCGCGGCTACTTCCGCGGCGGCGGCTTCTCGAGCCAGTTCGTGTCGCGCGGCGGCATGCCCGTCACGATGGCCCGGCTCAACCTGGTCAGCGGCGCCGGCCCGGTCCTCCAGATCGCGGAGGGCTGGACGGTCGAGCTGCCGCCCGAGGTCCACAAGGTCCTCGACGAGCGCACGGACCCCACCTGGCCCACCCACTGGTTCGTGCCCCGGACGACGGGCGTCGGGCCGTTCCGCGACGTGTACAGCGTGATGGCCAACTGGGCCGCCAACCACGGGGCGATCAGCTACGGGCACATCGGCGCGGACCTGATCTCGCTCGCGTCCGTGCTCCGGATCCCGGTCCACATGCACAACGTGCCCGACGAGGATGTCTTCCGGCCGAGCGCCTGGGCGAACCTGGGCACGGCCGACCCCGAGGGCGCGGACTTCCGCGCGTGCGCCAACTTCGGGCCGCTGTACGGGCGGAAGTAGGGGGCCGCCTTTCCTTCGGCCCGTCGGGTGTACCGCTCCTCCGGCACCCGGCGGGCCTTCCGATTCCCAGCTCGGCGTGGGCGAGGCAATCGCTCCCGCGCGGCTGGATCCGCCGCCTCCGAAGTGGCGGGATGCCGATGCTCGCGCAATACCCCATGCTGCAGACGCTCAGCCCGCTTGGCCTAGCAGAAGAGAACCCATTGGTTTGGGCCGGGTTCAGCGCGGCTGCATCGCTGACCGTTCTGATCGCCCGGCTCGTGTTCGCGATGCCGAAGGTGCTGGGCTCACCCGTCATATCGAGACCCGCACGCCGTGAGGTGGAGAGCCGTGGACGCTAGTGGTGTGCTGCTGGTCGCGGTGGTGGTCATCGGGGGAATTGCCGTCCTGAACGCCCTTGTCACCCTGGGCCTTGTTCGGCAAGTCTATGAGCTCCGGGCGGGGGGTTCCGCCCGATATGAGGGTTCGGTACCACTGGGCTCGCGGATCCCCGACTTCACGGGAGTAGACGTCTTTGGGACCTCCGTCAACAGTGAAGCTCTTGTGGGCAAGACGAAACTCCTGCTCTTCGTGTCAACTGGCTGCAGTGACTGCACCGCCACATTGAATGAGCTACATGCCCTTGACGTGAAGTCCGAAGGGCGTCTGGCCCTCGTCTGTCGCGGGTCCACGGCAGACTGTCGCTCATTCGTCGAGGGATATGACGTTCCGTATCCTGTGGTCGTGGATGGGGACATGTTGATCGCCCGGAAGTTCGGAATTGACGCGTTTCCAACCGCGGTGATGTTGGATCCTGAGGGAGTGATCACCTCGCGGGGAGTTCCTCAACGGTCCGAACCCTCATATCGGGCGGAA
>JAJYMP010000398.1 GCA_021786915.1 Chloroflexota bacterium | reverse complement strand
CGGACTCCATGCCGCCGATGCCGGCGCCGACGACGAGGACGTCGTAGTCGAGGCCGGCCGGCGCGGCTTCGGGGACAGCGCAGGGGTCGGTCATGGTGCTCAACCCGCCTTGGCCCTGCCCATCGCGAGCAGGGCCGCGGTGAACGTCGTCATGTGCTTGGTGAATGGCTCGGCGCACACCGAGCAGATGGCCGCCACGCGAATGCGGGACGCGTCCATGCCGCGGTCCCTGAGGGCCTTCTGGGCGGTCTGGACCACCTTGTTCGACCGCTTCGCGCAGTCGTGGAGGTAGGCGCACTCCTCGCCATCCGTGGCGATGAAGACGCCGTCGAACCCCTCGTCAAACGCGTGGAGGATCCAGCTCGGGCGGATGCCGCTGGTGCACGGCACGGAGATGACGTTGACGCCCGGCGAGTAGTGGAAGTGGGAGGAGCCGGCAAGGTCGACGCCGGGGTCCGAGATGTTGTTCGTCGAGAAGACCAGGATCCGCGGGACGAAGGTGTCCGCGCGGGAACCCGGCTCGGCGGCGGCGGGTGCGGTCATCGACGCTGCTCCTGCGCGAGGAGGGGCGCTGCCGCGGCGTCAGCCCGTGGATGACGACGCCGCGGCAGCGATGAACGGGGGGTGCTACTTGCGGCGGATCACGAAGACGCGGTCGTAGCCGTCGGCCTGGAGGGTGCCGAGGAAGTCGTGGCCCACCTTTGCCGACCAGGCGCTGATGTCGTTCTTGGTGGCGGCGTCGGTGGACCAGATCTCGATGGTCGAGCCGATGGCGACGGTCGTCATGCCCTTCTTGGCCTCGAGGAGCGGGCCGGGGCAGGCGGTGCCGCGGGCGTCGATGATCTTGTCGGCGGTGGTGGCCTCGAGCGCGGCAACGGTTGCGGCCATGGGATGGGTCTCCTAGTAGGTGAGGCTGTTGGTGGCAGAGGTGATCTCGGCGATGAAGCGGCCGGCGGCCACCACCTCGGCTCCGTCGACGAGGTCGGAGGGGGCGATGCCCCGGCTCTTGATGCACGGGTTGCAGACCAGGAGCGACCCGCCCATGCCCCGCACATCGCCCAGGAGCTTGGCGAGGGGCGCGAACTCGGGTGCCTGGACCGTCTCGGCCACACCGGCCTTCACCAGCTCCACGGCGTCGCCCTGGAACCCCATGACCACGGCCACGTCTGACGCGAGGGCGGCGGCGGCCATGACGAACGGGATTGTGACGAGCTCGGCCTCGGCCGGGCCGCGCGTCACCATGAACACCAGCTTCTGCGGTTCCTCCATGCCTGACTCCATGCTCGTGGGCTAGATGAACACGATCTGGCCGTCTTCGGCGTTCATGAGGAAGGTGGCGATCCCGCCCGAGGCGTCGATCATCGGGTCGAGCGTCGTGACGTCGATGCCCAGCACGTCGAGGGAGCCGGAGCACGCGAGGATCGACACCTGGCCGAGCTCCTTCGCCATCCGGAAGGTCTCCAGCCACTGGATCGACTTGGTCCCGTTGACGGGGCGGGCCGTCCCCTCGGTCATGGCGTCCCATGCCAGACCGTGGCTCTCGGCCAGGCGCGCCGTCCGGAAGGCGTCGAGTGCCCAGTACTGGAGAAGGATGTTCACGGGCCGGTCCATCGCGGCCGCCCCTGCGGCGAGCGTCGCGGCGGCGTGCAGCTTGTCCGCCGTCCCGGAGAACAGGAGGATGTTGAGGGTGTCGCTCATGCGCGTAGGCACCTGGTAGAGCGGTCGGCTTGGCCGCAGGTTACGTGTCATTGGCAGTTGTATGCGTTTGGCACATAGATGCCCTGAGTCACTCGGCACGGTTCTGCGGGCCTAGTGGACTCCAACGAGAGGGGCCGGCGGCGGGCGATGGCATGCCCCGGGCGGCCGGTCACCCCGTTCGGCGGTCCGGAGCACTCCCTTCCTGGCGGACCGGCATGCGCGCCCAGGCGGCGGCCCGGGGCAACGCAGAGTCGTCCAGGATGCGATCGGGGTCAGCGCGCGAACACGGACTGGTGACCGTCTGCCACCACGCGATCAAACCGAGACGAGGAACCCCGAACTCGAGTCCTCCCCCGCCACCGTAGGCAGGGCGCCGCGGGGGTTGGTGCAGCAGCCGGCCGCGCAGACCGACGGCCAGGGCCCGAGGGGGCTGAGCGCCGCGCCCGGGTCGCCGGCCATCCGGTTCTCCACCAGGTCCGCGATGGCGGCCACGAACAGCGGATCCGCCCCGGGCGTCGCGACCCGCAGCATCCGCAACCCCAGCTCATCGCAGGTCTCGCGCGCCTCGTGGTCGAGGTCCCACACGACCTCGACGTGATCGCTCACGAAGCCGATCGGGACGACCACGGCTGCAAGCGTGCCCTCGGCGCCCGCCGCGCGGAGCGCGTCGTTGATGTCGGGCTCGAGCCACGGGACGCGGGGGGAGCCGCTGCGCGACTGGTACACGAGCGACCAGGCCGGCACGGCGACGCCCCGACCGTGGACCGATCCCAGGACGCACTCGATGGCGGCTTGATGCTGCGCGACGTACGCGCCGTTCGCGTCGAACCGCCCGCGCGGGCCGGACGCCTCGGCCATCGCCAGCGGGATGGAGTGGGTCGTGAACAGCACGCGGGTCCGGTCAGCCGGCACGCCGTCGGCGGCCAACGCAGCAAGCGCCGCCGCCAGCCCCGCCGCGAACGGCTCGATGAACCCCGGGTGGTCGAAGTACAGCCGCAGCTTGTCGACCGCCAGGCGGCCCACGAGCCCGGTCTCGGCCAGTGCCCGGGCGGTGTCCTCGCGGTACTGCCGGCAGCCCGAGTACGACGCATACGCACTCGTCGCCAGCGCGAGGACGCGCCGGTGCCCGTCGGCCGCGATCGCCCGGAGCGTCGGCGCGAGGTACGGCTCCCAGTTCCGGTTGCCCCAGTACCGCGGCAGCGCGATGCCCCGTGCGGCGAACTCGCGCCCGAGCGCGGCCAGCAGCGCACGGTTCTGCGCGTTGATCGGGCTGGCGCCGCCCAGCGCCAGGTAGTGGTGCGACACCGCCTCCAGCCGCTCGCGCGGGATGCCGCGTCCGCGGGTGACGTTCTCGAGGAAGGGCATGACGTCGTCGGGGCCCTCCGGCCCGCCGAAGCCCAGCAGCAGGAACGCGTCGTACGGGACGGTCAACGCAGGACCTCGACCACCCCGGCCGCGTCGACCCGGCGCCCGGTGTGGAACGGCGTCTCAAGGCGGACGTGCCGGCGAGCCTGGGTCGCCCGGAGGTCGCGCATCAGGTCCACGAGCTCGAGGAGGTCGTCGGACTCGAGCGCGAGGATCCACTCCCAGTCGTTGAGCGCGAACGCCGCAACCGTGTTCGCCTGGACCCCGCGGAACTCGCGGCCGGCCATGCCGTGCTCGCGAAGCATCTCGCGTCGCTCGTCCTCGGGCAGCAGGTACCACTCGTGGGATCGCACGAACGGGTAGACGCACAGCCAGCCCTTGGGCTGGGTGCCGAGCATGAACGACGGGACGTGGTCTCGCGTGAACTCGGCGGTGCGGTGGGTGCCCATGGCAGACCACGCGAGCCGGAGGGCTGATCCGGCTGGGGTGCGGCGGAAGGCGCGCAGCGCAGCCTGGAGCGATTCCGCCGACGGCCCGTGGATCCAGAGCATCAGGTCGGCGTCGGGGCGCATGCCGGACACGTCGTACCAGCCCCGGAGCACGACGTCGTCGGAGGTGAGGGATGCAGCCCACGCGTCGAGCCCGGCCACGGCGTCCTCGCCCGGGACGTCGCCGGTTCTCGCGAAGACGGCCCACAGCGTGTAGCGGGTGGGGGCGCTTGGGTCGGCGGGGGGCTGCGAGGCGGTCACGGGGTTCCTCCGGGGATGGACAGGACGCGAGGTCCGGAGCGGTCCGCCCAACATAGCCCGAGTGCGCGAACGATGCCGAACAGCGGGAGCCGCCGCCCGGAGCACCGCGGGCGAGAACCCGACGTCTGGCCCCGTCAGGGGTGTGACGGCGCCGGGACGCTCGGCGTCGGGGCCGGCGGCCGGGAATGGGACGGCGAAGGCGGGCTGGTTGGCTTGGCGCTCGGCAGCGGCACCGGAGCCGTGGGTCGCGGGGCCGGGGTCGCGGTCGGCAGGGGCGCGGGCGGCGGGCTTGGCGAGGCGGCAGGCGGGAGGGACGGCGTGGGCTGCGACGACGCGCCCGCCGTGGCGGTCGGCTTCGGCCCGCCCGAGCTGCCGGGACCCCCGGTTCCTCCCGCACCCGGCGAGCCGACGGACGAGGCGACCGGAGAGGGCGCCGCCGACACGGACGGCGCGGCCGATGGGCCCCCTGAAGGCCGAGCCGACGGCACCGCGTCTGGTGCGGGCGTAGGCGAGGGCGGCACGAGGGTCGGCAGCGGGTGCGCCACCGGACCCACCGCCACGGCCGAGAACGGCAGTTCCGCGACGGGCGGCCGCGACGACTCCAGGGCCACGCCGACGGCCACCGCGACGAACAGCGCGGCGCCCAGCATCCCGACCCGCGCAGGTCGCGAGCGCGCAACCCGGACGACGCGCGGCGCGAGCTCGAGGCGGGCCTTCTCCGCCAGCCCCCTGCCGACCGGGGCGCGCTCGGGATCGGCCAGGGCAAACGACACTGCCGATCCGTAGATCACCGCCGACCAGCCCAGCAGGCAGGCGAGGACGACGCCCGAAAGGGAGAACGCCGAGGTCAGCAGCACGAGCACGGCCAGCAGCGCCGCAACCCCGCCCAGGACAGCCTCGACCCAGACCAGCCGCACCTCGCGGATCCGTGCGGCGCCGCGGAACTTGGGGGTGCGCAGGAACGCGGCCTTCTCCTGCGCGAGCGCCTTCGCGCAGGCGAGCGCGATGACCCACGAGAGCGACATGTTGACCCGGAGCGCAGCGAGGGCGAGCGGGGGCGCCGCCCGCATCGTCGTGCCCAGGCCCCACAGGTAGCGCGTCAGGTTGAGCCCGATGAAGGCCAGCGGGAGCACGATTCCCGTCGAGGTGAGCCGCTGCACGACGAATGGGCGCCCGGCGATCTCGCCCAGTGCAGCGGCCGCGACGAACAGCCCGAACCCGAAGGTCAGCGCGTCGTTGAACCACCACAGGCCGCCGAGGATGTGGTCGTACCGCTGGCCGAGGCTGAGGTGGGATCGCGGCGAGAGCAGCGTGCTGCCGTGCCGCCGGAGGATCTGGATGCCGCCGAACGCCCAGCGGTAGCGCTGCTTGCGCAGGCCCTCGTAGGTGAGCGGCATGATCCCCCGCCCGTACGCCGTGGGCAGGTACACCGGCCGGTAGCCCCGCTCGAGGATGCGGATGCTGATCTCCGCATCCTCGGTGATGATGGTCTCGTCCCAGCCGCCCACCTCCTCGAGCGCCAAGCGGCGGATGAGGCCCATCGTGCCGGCGAAGATGATCGCGTCGCGACGGGCGCGGCTGACCATCCCCACCTTGAAGAAGTAGCCGAAGCCGACGTAGCAGGCCCGGTAGAACGCGGAGGCCTCCCAGGCTCGGTAGTCCTGTGGCGTCTGGACGAACGCCACTCCCGGGTCCGCAAAGTGGGGCACCGCGTCGCGCAGCCAGGCCGGGTCGACGACGTAGTCGGCGTCGACCACGCCCACGATCTCGACCCCGTCCGGCAGGTGGGCGAGTCCCCAGTTGAGTGCTCCCCCCTTGTAGCCGGGCCACTCCGGGAGGTGGACGAAGTCGACCCGATGGCCGATCTCTCGGAGGCGGGCGCACTCGGCCTCGACCGGCTGCCAGAGAGCGGGGTCCGTGGTGTTGTTGTCGATGACCTGGACGCACAGCGCGGGGTAGTCGACGGCCACGAGCGACGCGAGCGTCTCGAGCACGAGGTCGGGCGGTTCGTTGTAGGTGGGCACCTGGAGGCAGACGAGCGGCGGCGGCGCGGGCATGGCCGGGGCCGAGGGGTCCACGGGCGGGGCGCAGAGCGCGTCCACCATCTCGAAGGCGCTGGCCAGCAGCAGGACCATCGCCCCCGCCTGGAGCAGCAGCAGGGCGGCGCCCAGCAGGAGTGCCAGCGGATCGCCGCCCAGGAGGACGGTCGCGCGGACGAGATAGGCGGCGTAGAGCGCGAAGCACACCAGGACGGCGGCGAGGAGCCACGCTCCCGGCGCATACCAGCGACGGGGCATCAGCAGCGCGACGACCGCGGTAGCGGCAAGGACGAGGAGCGACGGCGCGGGCAGGAGCGGCGCGAGGAGCACGACCGCGAACCCGGCGAGGCGCGCGCCGTAGCGGGTCGGCCGGCGACCGGCCAGGATGACGGCGGCGGTCAGGAGGACGGTCGCGGCGAGCGAGGTGAGCAGGGCGTCGGTCAGCACGTCTCCCCAGACTCGTCCGATCGGCTGTCCCCGGCGACGAGAACTCTACCAAGTCATCTATGAAGAAGCGGGCCGGGTCAAGGGGGTGGATGGGTTCTGAGGGGCTTCGACATCGGTGCTCCCTTCCTCGGCCGAACCGACC
>JAJYMP010000024.1 GCA_021786915.1 Chloroflexota bacterium | reverse complement strand
AGATCCGCCGGAGCCTCCCCCACGGCCACGTCGCCGCGGTCCTGGGCACGCTGCGGACGACGGGGCTCGAGCGGCTCATCGAGGGACGCCGGAGCCGGGAACGCGACCTCGTCGTCGGGATGCTCGTGGCCCGCCTGCTTGCGCCCGGGTCCAAGCTCGCCACCGCCCGGCGCCTCGGGCAGACCACGCTCGGCGCCACGCTCGGCATCGAGGGAGCCACCGAAGACGAGCTGTACGGGGCGCTCGACTGGCTCGGCGCGCGCCAGGCCCGGATCGAGGCCCGGCTCGCGGCCCGCCATCTCGAGCAGGGCGGGCTCGTCCTCTACGACCTCTCCTCCAGCTACGTCGAAGGGAGCCACTGCCCGCTCGCCCATCTCGGCTACTCCCGCGACGGGCGGAAGGGCACCCTCCAGATCGAGTACGGCCTCCTCACCGATCCGGCGGGGCGGCCGGTCGCGGTCGAGGTGTTCCCGGGCAACACCGGCGACCCCGCCACCGTGCCCGCGACGCTCGAGAAGCTCCGCGTCCGCTTTGGCCTCGAGCGGATCGTCCTCGTCGGCGACCGGGGCATGCTGACCAGCGCCCGGATCGAGACGCTCCGCGCCGCGGGACTCGACTGGATCAGCGCCCTGCGCGGGCCCGCCATCCGCACCCTCGCGCAGGACGGGGCCCTGCAGCTCGGCCTGTTCGACGAGCGCAACCTCGCCGAGATCAGCCACCCGGAGTTCCCGGGCGAGCGCCTCGTCGTGTGCCGCAATCCGGCCCTCGCCCTCGAGCGGGCCCGCAAGCGGGTCGAGCTGCTCGCCGCGACGGAAGGTGCGCTCGCGACGATCGTCGCCCGGGTCGAGGCGGGCTCCCTGCGCGGCGCGGCCCGGATCGGCCTCGCGGTCGGGCGCCTCATCGACCGCTACAAGATGGCCAAGCACTTCGAGCTCGAGGTCACCGACGACCGCCTGACGGTCACGCGCAGGGAGCGCGGGATCGCCGCCGAGGCAGCGCTCGACGGCCTCTACGTGCTCCGCACGAGCGTGCCGGCCGAACGCCTCGACGCGCCCTCCGTCGTCCGCAGCTACAAGCTCCTCGCGAGGGTCGAGCGGGCCTTCCGCTGCCTCAAGGCGCCCGACCTCGCGATCCGCCCGATCCACCACTGGACCGAGGGGAGGGTCCGCTCGCACGTCTTCCTGTGCATGCTCGCCTACTACGTGGCCTGGCACATGGAGCGCGCCTGGGCGCCCCTGCTGTTCCGCGACGAGGAGCGGCCGGAGGGAGCCGACCCGGTGGCCCCGGCGCGGCGCTCCGATGCCGCCCTCGCCAAGGCCAGCACCCAGGTGCTGCCCGACGGCACGCCGGCCCACTCCCTGCGGACCCTGCTCGCCGAGATGGCCACCCTGACCCGCAACCTGGTGGTGCCGGCCGGCGCGCCCGACGAGGCCGCCTTCGAGATCACCGCCACCCCGACCCCGCTCCAGGCCCGCGCCTTCGCTCTCCTGGGGCTCTCACCCGCAGGCACGTAGGCAGAACCCGCCAGGGCTGGTCGTGCTCAACCACGCTCGCCGGCGGCTGGAACTTCGGGTTAGATCGCTACGGATCGACATCGCAAATCCAGCGACGAGTGGCCTACCGGCGAGGTTGCCTGACTATGAGTCAAGCGCTCTGCCCTGCAATCTGGAGGTCCGGCACGCCCTCGATCGGGATCCGAATATGTATGGCATCCGCGCGCTCAACTCCTGTCGGGCGCGCCATTACAACCTTTTCGGGCAGCGCCAGCGCCAATCCGTGCCTCGACGACTGAAGAAGGGGACACAGCGCGGGACCCGGGCTCGCGGGACGATGGTGTCAGCGCCTTTCGACTCGGCCAGCGTCGCGCCGATCGGCTGAGCCCGCCGCGATGGGCTCTAGCCGCCGCCGGAGATACAGCCCGGTCGGCGAGCCGTCGGCCCGGACGAGCTCGGCCGGCGGCCCCTCGAAGATCACCCGCCCGCCGTCGTGGCCGCCTCCCGGACCCAGGTCGATCACCCAGTCGGCCCGGGCGATGACGTCGAGGTTGTGCTCGACGACGATCACGGTCCGTCCTGCCTCGACCAGTCGGTCGAGCAGGCCGATGAGGTTGTCGACGTCCTGCATGTGGAGCCCGGTCGTGGGCTCGTCGAGGACGTAGACCTCGGTGGCGCCGGACATCTCGATCGCGAGCTTCAGCCGCTGGCGCTCGCCGCCCGATAGCGTGTCGAGCGCCTGGCCGAGCGAGACATAGCCGAGGCCCACGTCGCCAGGCGGTCGAGCATGACGCGAACCGGCCGCTCGGTGACGAAGCCGCGCGCCTCCTCGACCGACATCGCCAGGACCTCGACGATATTCCGTCCCCGCAGCCGGTAGCCGAGGACCTCGTCGGTGTAGCGACGGCCCTCGCACACCTCGCACACGCTGGCGACGTCGGCCATGAATGCGAGGTCGGTGTAGATCATGCCCAGGCCGTTGCAGGCCGGGCACGCGCCCTCCGAGTTCGCGCTGAACAGCGACGCCTTGACGCCGTTGGCGGCCGCGAACGCGCGCCGGATCGGGTCGAGGATGCCCGTGTACGTCGCCGGGTTTGAGCGCCGCGAGCCTCGGATCACGGACTGGTCGATGAACGTCACCGACGGGTCGGTCCTGGGCAGGCAGCCGTGGATCAGCGAGCTCTTTCCGGAACCCGCGACCCCGGTCACCACGACGAGCACGCCGAGCGGCACGTCGACCGAGACGTCCCTGAGGTTGTGGAGCCGCGCGTTCCGGATCCGGATCGAGCCGCGCGGCACCCGCGGCTCCGGCTTCAGCTCCTGCCGGACGTCGAGGTGGCGGCCGGTGGCAGTCCTCGACACGATGAGGCCGTCGACCGTGCCCTCGTACACGATCGACCCGCCGTGGGGGCCGGCGCCCGGGCCCATGTCGACGACGTGGTCGGCGACCCGGATCACCTCCGGGTCGTGCTCGACGACGAGGACCGTGTTGCCCTTGTCGCGCTGAGGCGCCGCTTCGGGATGTCGAGGCTGATGTCGCGGAGGTTGTTCTCGTGGGCGCCTCGGACCTCGATCGCGCCCCAGGCGGGCATCCGCTCGTTATCCATCGCCATCCCCGAGTTCAGGTTGCCACGGGGCTGCCGCCGAACGCGTACACGAAAAGCAGCACAAGAGTCTGGCCCGAGGTGGCTGCTCATCGGGCCGGACGGACCTCAACCTGCCGGCTGGACCAGTCAGGAGGGCGAGGCTGGTGCGCTGTATCTGTGCCCTGATCCCTAGGGCGGCGTTCACTCGCCGCTTCTCACGCCTAGAACAGCCACTCGCCATCGCGCATGAGTACCTTGCCCGAGAGCTCGTTCGCCTCACGCCAGGCCTGCACCTGACGAGGCCGCAAGAGGACGAAGACGTAGGGTTCGGACTCGTGCCTCGGATCCCACGCCGCCTGATCCGCGTAGGCGCGGGCGGTGTCCTCCCCTGCATCGTCACTCGCGTCGAGGAGCCGGTCGAGCTCGCCATCGACGATCACCACGTCGCGGGTTGGGCCGAACCCGAGGCGCGCGCGTCCGGATGACCGAACGTTTCGGACGGTGAGCGAGCTGGCTTCGGCGGCCAGCACGACGCACTCGCCATTCCAGGCGTAGGAGAGCGGGACGAGGTGGGCTGTCCCTGTGGTGGATGCCGTCGCGACCCAGGTGTCGGCGCCCACCGCTTCGAGCTTCGCGATGGTGTCGGCCTTGCGCTGCCGACCGGTTCGGGCGCTCTCTGTCATGCGGCGTACAGTCTCCGTGTGGCGGTCAGGCGATCGGATCGTCGGGCTCTGCGAACCCAGACCGTGCTTGAGCGCTCTCCCCCCCGTCGATAACGTCCTGGGAGCTACAAGCCAGGCCGGACCGGTCAGGCCGTCGCCTCATGGGCGACCTTCGCCGGCTGGAGGATCCGGATGGCGTTGCCGAAGGGGTCCCGGACGCCCATGTCGGTGCCGTAGAAGTGATCGGTGGGCTCCTGGGTGAAGTCGGTGACGCCGCGCGCCTTGAGCGTCTCGTACAGACTCCGGCAGTCGTCCGTCTGGAAGGCGACCCAGCCCACGGCGCCCTTGGTGATCAGCTCGCGGAGCTGCGCGGCGGTGGCTTCGTCGTACGCCGGCGGGGCCGGCTCCTCGAGGTAGATCTCGATGCCGGGGTCGCCGGGCACGCGCACCGTCAGCCAGCGCACGGGCCCCTGCTGGAAGTCCTGGCCCACCTCCAGCCCGAGCTTGTTGACGTAGAAGTCGAGCGCCTCGTCCTGGTCGAGGACCTTGATGGCGGTGACGTTCAGCTTGGAGATCATGGCGTGTCTGCTCCCTCGTCAGGTTCTGCGTGGCGGAGCCTCGGGCGCCGACGGCCGTGGCACGACCCACATCGCCGTGCCTGCCAGGCGCGATCCGTCCTCAGCTCACCGCTTTCTTCACGAGCGCGCCGATCCTTGCCTCGTCGGCGGGGGTCAGCTCCTTCAGCGCGAAGGAGGTCGGCCACATGGCGCCGTCGTCGAGATTCGCCTCGTCGCTGAAGCCGAACGTCGCGTACCTCGACTTGAACTTTTCCGCGCTCTGGAAGAAGCAAACGACCTTGCCGTCCTTGGCGTACGCGGGCATCCCGTACCAGGTCTTCGGCGAGAGGACCGGCGCGCTGGCTTTGATGAGGGCGTGGAGCCGCTCGGCCATGGCGCGATCCGGTGCCGGCATCTCGGCGATCTTCGCCAGCAGGTCGCGTTCCCCGTCCGCCTTGCCCGCGCGCGAGCGCGAGGCGGCCTTGAGTTCCCGGGCGCGCTCCCGCATCGCGGCTCGTTCCTCGGCGGTGAACCCATCGTTCGCCGGGTTGTCCACGGCGGTGCGCTTGGCGGACTTCTGTGTGTCGGTCATTGGAGGTTCCTATCTGCGGGATCTGATGGCGATGACCTGATCCTAGGGAGCCGCCGCCGCCGCGGCTTCTCCGAAACTGCTCGATTGCCTGGCCAGGCCCGCGGTCACCAGGGCCGCGTGGCCGCCAGCTGGAAGCAGTTGGGCGCGACCATCGGCCCATGGCCCACCCTCCGCGTCAGCCTCTGCGCTGACCGAACATCCGGTCGACGCCGGACCGCTACCGGCAACTTCCCCTCCAGTTCGAAGACGCCACCTAGGAGCGTGCGTCGGTAATCGCCGCCAGGGCGGGAGCCCAGCCGGCTGAAGACCGAAACACGGAGATCGGACCGGTCGGGAGCGCGATCTGGGCCGGAGCGCGCCGAGGCATGACCTCCCTCATGCTCCGACCGGCTGGGCGACGAGCCCGGCTGCCCGGGTCGGTCCCACGACTCGGCCGGCCCGGCCGCTGCGGAACAGCTTGGCGAGGTTGTGGACGGCGCATTCGAGGTGCCACTCGGCGGTCACCTTGAGCCGGCCTCGCAGGTGGAACCGGCGAAAGCCTCGGGCCTCCTTGGTCTGGCCGAAGACGGGCTCCACGATCGCCTTGCGCCGGCGGTACTCGGCGCGGCCCTTCTTCGTGCGCAGCTTGCGGGTCATGCGTCCCTGACGCGAGAGGCCGGCCGGGATGCGGCCCCGCGGTGCTGCCGGAACCGGGACGCTGTGCTTGTCGCGGCGGGTGGCGACATAGGCGTCGATGCCGCGCTCGTCGAGGTGGGCGAGGTTGGCGTCCGAGGCGTAGCCGGCGTCGGCGAGGAGCTTGCGGGGGCGCCGGCCGGTGTTGGCCTCGATCTGGTCGACGAGCTCGGGCAGGGCGGCCGTGTCGGTCGGGTCCGCGGACAGGGTGGTGGCGACGATGACCTAGTGGCCGTCGTCGACCGCGGCCTGGGCGTTGTAGCCATAGATGAAGCCGTCGGGCTTGCTGAGCATGATCTTTGACTCGGGATCGGTGAAGTTGCGCTGGGCCCGCTGCTCGGGCAGGGCAGCGGGATCGCCGGTTCGCTCGCGGGCCTCCGCCTCGAGGGCCGCCTTCGCCTCGCGGATCCGCGCCAGGCGCGTCTCGCGGCGACGCAGCTCCGCCGGCAGCTCGTCGCCCCGGGCATCACCGTAGAGCTGGTCCTCGGCGGCATCGAGCGCCTCGGCCTCGGCGAGGATGGCCTGCACCTCGGCTTCGAGCGCGGCCTCCCGCTCGACCATCCGCCCGTAGCTCATCGCCTTGTGCTTCGAGGCGTTGGCCTTCAGCTTCGTGCCGTCGATCGCGACCCGGCCGAGCTTGGCGAGCCCGGCCGCCTGGCACAGGTGGAGGGCGGTCAGGAAGAGGCCCCCAAAGGCCGCCAGGTGGCGCCGGCGGAACTCGGCGATCGTCTTGTGGTCCGGGCGCGCCTGCCCGGCGAGGAACATGAAGTTGACGTCGGAGCGGAGGCGCTCCTCGAGCTTGCGCGAGCTGCGCACCCAGCTCGCGTAGCCATAGAGGAGGACCTTGAGCATGAGCCGCGGGTGATAGGGCGGCATCCC
>JAJYMP010000625.1 GCA_021786915.1 Chloroflexota bacterium | reverse complement strand
CCCTGGCCGTCTCGTCAAGGCGGTGTCCGCGCGGTCTGCGCGGTGCCGAAGGCTGATGGGCGCGGCTTAGGGCCTCGCAGGGGAACCAACTTCCGGGAAGACACCCCCCTCGCTCCGGTTGAGGCTTGAGGCCGTATGCGTGTGGATACATCTCGTGTATCCGCACCGGACGAGACACAAGCCGTGGTGTTGCCGGCAGGCTGTCGAAGCGAAGCTATTCCGGCACGAGGACGCCAAGTCACGTCCAAATGGACTATTGCGGGGCGGCGGGTCAACACGCGATCGTTCGGGTGGCACGCCGGTGGCCCAGCGCACACCGACTGGATGGGGGAACCGACCCTGAGCTACGAGCCCGCCTGCCCCGCGCCCCATGGCATGCCGCCTGGCGCGCCGCTCGATTCAGCGCCCGAGATGACCCAGCCCCAGGACGACGGCGTACCCGCGCCGTGGCGCAGATGGGCCGGAGGATCGATCGCCGCCGCCGCGCTCGCGATCGTCGTCGCGCTGTCCTCGCCGGGCGGGGCTCAGGCGCCCTCGTGGCAGTTCCCGGCGCCAGAGGCATCGGCCGCCTCGGAGGCACCGACGGCCACCTTGGACGCGCCCTCGTCGCAGCTCCCCGTCGTTCCACAGCCCTCAGGGCTTGCTTCGCAGCCGCCCGTGGAAGGCGACATCGGCGATGACGGGGATGAGGGGCTCGACCCCTCGTTCACGTACCTGTCACCCGACGACGGACGGATCCAGGTGTACCCCGATCAGCCGTCTGTCCTACCGGGCCAGAAGCTCGTGCTGCACACCTCGACCAATGCGAGGTCCTACGCGATCTCCGTCACCCGCGAAGGTGCGTCGCCGGCGATCGTGTACCGGCGATCCGGCATCGCCGGGCACGACTACCGCGCTCGCCGAACCATCGACGCCGTGATGCACACAGTCCGCGCCAATTGGCCGGCGACGATCTCGATCCCGACCACTGGCTGGCGGCCCGGCGTCTACACGGTCGATGCCGTCGACTCGATCGGGCGCTCGAGCGGCACGGTGTTCGTGGTCCGGACGCCGGTGGCGTCCCGCTCGGCCGCGCTCTTCGTGCTCCCCGTGATGGACTACGAGGCGTACAACGACTGGGGCGGGGCGAGCTTCTACACGAAACTGCGCGCGTACCAGGTCTCGTTCGACCGCCCCTATCGGCAGGACGGCGGTTTCGGGATGTTCCCCGCCTACGACCGCCGGATCCTCGTGTGGCTCCAGTCGCACGGCTACCCCCTCGCGTACACCACCGACTACGACCTCTCCATGCGCCCGCCGGCCGCCGCCCCGCGTGTGCTGGTGCTGCCCCAGCACACGGAGTACGTGCCGGCCTCGTTGTTCAACTGGGTGGACCAGCACGTGAATGCAGTCGGCGACATGAACGTGGCCGTCCTGGGCGCCAACTCGTTCTACTGGCAGACGAGGCTCGTCGCGGGCCCCCACGGCAATGCCCGCCCGTGGGACGTCCTGTCGTACAAGAACTGCGCAGCCGACCCGCTGGCGGCCGCCACGCCGGCCCTGGCCACGTGCCTGTGGCGGTCGTCCGTCGTCGATCGGCCGGAAACGAGCCTGTTCGGCTCGATGTACTCGGGCATCGTCGACGGTGGCCATACACGCCACGATGCCGTCATCACCGCCGCCGCGCCCACATGGGCCCTCTACGGGACCGGCTGGCGCAGGGGCACCAGGCTGTCGGGTCTGCTGTTGGGCGAAGCGGACAACGCGTCGACGGCGGCCGGTGGGGTCGCCATCTCGACCGGGACAGCGCCGTATCTCACGACCGGCACGACCCTGACCGGGACCATGACCGTGCGCACGTCCCCCGCGGGCGGGCGAGTGTTCGACGCCGGCACCTTCATCTTCGGGGCCGTCCTCGACGGCCACTACTCGGTTGGCGTGACTCATGCGTCATTCGACCGCTTCACCCGCAACGTCATGGCGTGGCTTGGGGTCAAAGCGACGCGGTAGGGCCGGCGGCCTCCCGTGGGTGGCGGAGGTCGTCGTCAGGCGGCGGCGCGCGTGGCCATCGTCGAGGGCCCGGGCGCCCGGGCCCTCGCTTCGCCCAGAGCTGCCTCAGAGCTGCTTGTAGTGCGGCCCCTCGCCGCCCTCCGGCGGCACCCAGTCGATGTTGAGCGTTGGGCACTTGACCGTGCAGCTCATGCAGTGGAGGCAGTTCGAGGGCGACAGGACGATCTTGTCGCCGTCCCAGCGGTACACCTGGCCCGGGCAGAAGTGCGTGCAGGCGTTCGCGTAGTCGGCCTCGCAGGAGACGCACTGCGCCGGGTCCTTGATGGTGATGTGGGACGGCTCGTCCTCGCGGTGGAGCGTGCCAGTCAGGGCGACGAACGTGGCGCCGTCCATGCGGCCCGGGTCCGGCCGGTTGAGGCGGGCCCCCTTCTTGGTCGCCGCTCCGTCTCGGTGGTGGCCGAGCTGCTTGGGGATCGCCGACGACACCAGTGACAGCGGCGTGCCGAGGAGGAGCCCGCCCTTCGCGAACACCTGGCGGTAGTTCCGAGCGTGGCGCATGTCGGCGAGCACGCCCACAGCCTCGAGCTTGGCGCGATACCCGTCGAGCGAGCCCACCGTCCCGTTCTGGCCCAGCGCGTCCACCGCGGTCTCGGCCGCGCACATGCCCGACCGGATCGCGTAGTGGATGCCCTTGATCTTCTCCATGTTGACGAAGCCCGCGCCGTCGCCGACAACCATCCCGCCCGGCGCCGAGAGCGTGCCGATCGACGCGAGGCCGCCCTCGGGGATGGTCTTCGCCCCCGTGGCCACGACCACGCCGCCCTTGAGGAGCCGGCTGACGTAGGGGTGGGCCCGGAAGGTCTCGAACTCGCGCTGCGGGTTGAGGTCGCCGTACTTCCAGTCGAGGCCCAGGATCAGGCCCACGGCCACCGTCTTCTCGCCCAGGGAGTAGAGGAACCCGCCGCCGAACACCGAGGGCGGCAGCGGGTAGCCCAGCGTGTGCATCACCCGGTTGTTGCCGAACGGGCTCGCCTCGGGGAACTGGACGATGGCCTTCATGCCCAGCGAGAGGGTCTGGGGCTCGCCGCCGCCGAACTGCTCGGCGAACTGCCCCGACAGCACGCTGTGCGTCCCGTCGGCGAGGATCGTGACCGGTGCGCGGACCTCCTCGGAAGGGATGTGGTTGGCCTTGGGCGTGCCGTCCGCGCGGAGGCCGACCTCGGCGAGGCGGACGCCGCGCAAGGCACCGTCCTCCACGATCAGGGACCGCGCCGTGTACCCGTGGTAGAGCTCGACGCCGACCTTCGCCGCCTGCTCCGCGAGGAACTGGGCGAGGCGGCTGGCCGAGATGATCACGTCGCCCGTGTGGTGCATCCGCGACGGCACGACGGCCGGCGGGATCCGGTTCGCGCCCTTCCGGCGGAGGAACATCATGTCCTCGCGCTCGACCGGGACCATCGTGTCGGTGAACGCGTGGCGGACCTGGCGCCAGCCGGGGAGCAGGTCGTCGAGGACGGCCGGCTCGAAGGCGGCGCCCGACAGCACGTGGTTGCCGGGGGCGGGCGCCTTGTCGATGACGGCCACGGCGAGCTCGCGGCCCGCGTCCTTGGCGGCCTGCTTGGCGCGGATGCCGGCCGCGAGACCAGCGGGCCCGGCGCCGACGATCAGGATGTCGATGCCGTCCATCACTTGGCCTCCTGCGCCGCGCGAGTCAGCTGTGGGACGACCGTCTCGAGATCGCCGACGATGCCGAAGTCCGCGTAGTTGAAGATCCGGGCCCTCGGATCCTTGTTGATGGCGATCACGGTGTCCGACATCTGCATGCCCGACACGTGCTGCACGGCGCCCGAGATGCCGACGGCCACGTAGAGCTTGGGGGCCACGGTCTGGCCGGTCTGGCCAACCTGGTAGTCGTGGGTGCGGAAGCCGTCCTCGACGGCGTGTCGGCTGGCGGCCACCTTGGCGCCGTCACCGAGCATGTCGCCGAGGCTCTCTGCGAGCGGCTGGAGCAGGCGGTCGAAGTCCGCGCGGGTGCGGATCCCGTGCCCGCCCGAGACGATGATCTTGGCGTCCCGGATGTTCACCTTGGACACGAACGACTCGACCGGCGTCACCTGGGCGCCCACGAGGTCCGCCCCGAGGTCCGGCGTGATGCGCACGACGTCCCCCGTGCGCGTGTCGTCGCGCGCCGGCACCTTGAACACGCCCGGGCGGACGGTGGCCATCTGGGTGGGCGAGTCCTTGGTCATGATCGTGGCCATGATGTTGCCGCCCAGCGCCGGCCGGGTCTGCTTGAGGATCCCGACCAGGGCGTTGCCGCCCTTGGTGTGGTCGCCGATCTCGAGCTTAGTGCAGTCGGCGGTGAGCCCCGAGTCACAGGCGTACGCGACTCGGGGGGCCAGCTCTCGGCCCATGGGCGTGGCGCCGAACAGCATCACCTGCGGGTGGCGCTCGCGGACCACCGCGGCGATCGCGCTCTTGAACGGGACGGGCGAGAACGTGGCGAGCATCGGGTGCTCGATGGCGTACACGACGTCCGCGCCGTGGGCGATCAGCTCGGCGGGCAGGTCGCCCGCGACGTCGCAGGCCAGGACCACGCCCACCTTCTCGCCCAGGAACGCCGCCAGCTCGCGGCTCTTGCCCAGCAGCTCGAGCGAGACCGACTTGATGCCGTCGCCCTCGCGCTCGGCGAGGACCCAGAACTCGCCGCGGTACGAGGGCTCGCGGCCGTCGAGCGCGTAGGCGCCCTCCTCGTGGGCCGCGGGCCCGCCGCTGGCGAGGCGGTACTTCGCCTGGACCTTGCGCAACAGGTCCGCCGGGTCGCTCACCATCTCGCACTGCTTCGCGCGGTCCTCGGACGGCGAGAAGATGCGGTACACGGTGGTCCGCGAGCCCTTGAGGCCCACGCGGTCGGGCTTCGCCTCGACGTCGGCGGCGCTCCAGGTGTGGATCGTGGCGCTTCGCGCCGCGCGCGCGGCGTGGAAGCCCGCATACAGCGTGTCCGTGCAGGCGGTCACGGTCACCACGACCGGGAAGCGCCCCGGGACGACGTCCTCCGTGCCGGCCGCGCCGATGCGCCGGAACGTGAGCGCCGGCTCCGTGTGGACGTCCTGGGCGTACGCCACCTGGTCCACGCCGAGGTCCTCGGCGAGCTGGGGCGGGACCTGTGCAGTGTCGCCGTCCACGGACTGCATGCCCGTGACGATCACGTACTCGCGGCTGCCGCCGAACAACTCGCGCTCGATGCGGCGAATCGCCTGGGCCAGCGAGTAGGCGGTCGAGACCGTGTCAGCGCCGCCGAGGGATCGGTCGGTGAGCAGCACGGCCTCGCCCGGCGCCCGGGAGATGCAGTCGAGCAGCACGTCGCGCGCCTGCGGCGGCCCCATCGTCAGGTACACCGTCCTGCTGTCGGGATCGCCCGCCGTGATGCGTCGGGCGAAGCTGAGGGCGTGGAGGTCGAGGGGGTTGAGGACGCTGTCGAGGAGGCCGCGGCGGAGCGTGCCCTTCTCCCGGTCCCATGCGTCTTCGGGGATGTTGCTGACGTCCGGAACCTGCTTGACGAGGACGATGCAGTGCATGGCACCTACCGGGGGCGGGCCGCACGAAGGCGGCGTTGACGAGTTGACTGCGCCGAGGGACGCGCTGACCGGCCGCTTCAACGACCCGGACCGATTGACGGTATCAAGGCGGGGCGGCGCCGGTCCCCCCACGTCCGTCCCGTGCTTTCGGGCGAAGCAGCCCCTGCACGACCGGCCATCTGGTCCGCGCGACCCGGCCGGACGGCCGTGCGGGCCGGGCCCCTTGAACTGCAGCGTCGGCGGATGCCAGATCGGTCGGGAGGGGAGTTGGGCTTGTTGCCGTCGACGACACGCGGTTGCGGCTTCCGGCGGCACGGCCTGTCCACCGCTCGCGCGGGCGCCGGGAAGACATTCGGCGCGGACGAGTGATGTGGCGACGGCGGACGGAATCGCCCGGGAAACACGCCGCGCGTACGCTAGGCCGTGCGAAGCACAGCGGAGGAATCCAGCCATGGTCGTCGCTACCCAGGCCAACCCACTCACGGGCGACGAGCTGCGGCTGATCGACGCCTGGTGGCGCGCGGCCAACTACCTCTCGGTGGGCCAGATCTACCTGCTCGACAACCCGCTGCTCCGCGAGCCGCTGCTCCCCGAGCACGTCAAGCCCCGACTGCTCGGCCACTGGGGCACGACGCCGGGCCTCAACATGATCTACGTCCACATGAACCGGGTCATCCGTGCCTGGGACCTCAACGCCATCTACGTGATCGGCCCCGGGCACGGCGGTCCGGGCATCGTCGCCAACGCCTACCTCGAGGGGACCTACTCCGAGGTCTACCCGTCGATCACGCGCGACGCCGAGGGCCTGCGCAAGCTGTTCCGGCAGTTCTCCTTCCCTGGCGGCATCCCCAGCCACGTTGCACCGGAAACCCCAGGCT
>JAJYMP010000599.1 GCA_021786915.1 Chloroflexota bacterium | reverse complement strand
CGCCGTCCCGGCCCCGGCGACCCAACTATGGGTCAGCGAGCGGTCCGGCGTGCTGGGCCCGGGCGCGAAACCCGCATTTCGTGCGCGCTCCACGCTCGCCAGGGCCCCGAACGACACATAGCTGGGTCGGGCGGCGGCAGGCCGCGGGGGCGTCAGACTACGTTGGCGGCAGCCAGCGCCTCGATCTCCTCCGGCGCGTACCCGAGCTCGGCGAGGATCTCCGCGGAGTGCTCGCCGAGGAGCGGCGGTGCCGTCCGGATGGAGGCCGGCGTGGCGGCGAGGCGGAACGGGATCCCCGCCTGCCTGATCGTGCCGAGCAGCGGGTGCTCCACCTCGACGGTCATTCCCCGGGCCTGCGCCTGGGGCTGGGCGAAGGCCGCCACGACGTCGTTGATCGGCCCGGCAGGGATCTCCGCGGCGTCCATCTCGGCCAGCCAGTGCGCGCTTGTGTTCGCCTCGAAGCAGGCCGCGAGGATGGGCCGGAGCGCGGCGCGGTTGACGACGCGCACGCCGTTGGTGGCGAAGCGGGGATCGGCCGCGAGCTCGGGCACGCGGAGGCTGGCGCACAGTCGCGGCCACTGGCGCTCCGAGCCGACCGCGATGGCGATCTCGCCGTCCTGGGTCCGGAACGTCTCGTACGGGACGATGTTGGGGTGCGCGTTGCCGAGCCTGCCCGGTGCGCGGCCGCTGACGAACGCGTTCTGGGCCTGGTTGACGAGGACCGCCAGCGTCGACTCGAGCAGCGACACGTCGATCCGCTGGCCGCGGGCCGTCCCACGCGCGCGCCCGAGGAGCCCGGCGAGGATGCCGACCGCGGCGAACAGCCCGGTCACCACGTCGCTGATCGCGACGCCCACCTTGGTCGCGCCGCCCCCCTCGGCGTCGGGCGCCCCAGTGATCGACATCAGGCCCGCCGTCGCCTGGATGACGAAGTCGTAGCCCGGCTTCTGCGCGTCCGGCCCGTCGGTGCCGAAACCGCTGATGGCCAGGTGGACGAGGTCCGGGTTGAGCTCCCGGAGCACGTCGTCGCCGAAGCCGAGCCTGGCCAGGCCGCCGACGCGGAAGTTCTCGACGAAGACGTCGCTGGCCCGGAGGAGGCGGGTCAGGACCTGCCTGCCCGCAGGCTGCTTGAGGTCGAGCCGGATCGAGCGCTTGTTGCGGTTGACCGCGAGGTAGTACGCAGCGGTGCGCGTGCCGGTCGCCTCGTCGCCGACCCAGGGCGGGCCCCAGCCCCGGGTCGCGTCGCCGTCGGGGGGCTCCACCTTGACGACCTCCGCGCCCAGGTCCGCGAGGAGCATCGTGCAGTACGGCCCGGCCAGCACGGCCGAGCAGTCCGCGACCCGGATCCCGGCGAGGGGGCCGGGGAGCGGAACGGCAGCTGTTGCGGCGTCGGCAGGATCGACGGGGTCGGCCATCAGCGCGATGGTAGCGGGGCGCGCCGCCCCGGAGGCCGGTGACCCGCCCAACGTGCCCACCGGCGGTCCTTCGGCCTCATCTCGGGCCTCATGGCTACAGCGCCGCAGCGCTCAAGCACCGACTGCGGGCCAGCGGGCGGTGCCTGCCGCCGATCGAGCCGCTGGTGGAGCTCGTGGGGCTCGCGGGCGCGGAGGTCGAGGTGGCGCCCGGGATCGCGCTGCTGCCGACCCCCGACCACACCACGGCCATGGCGGCGTCGTCCTCAGCTCCCGCGGCGAGGACCTCCTCCGCATCTCGGACGCTGCGCTCCATACGATCCACGTCGCGCATCCGGCCTGGCACCCGACCTACGACGTCGACCCGGTCCTCGCGGTCGCGCCGAAGCGGATGCCGCTCGAGCGCGCGGCATCGCGGAGCAGCCTCGTGCTCGCGTACCACGTCGACCCGTTCCCGGGCCTCGGCCACATCACCCCCTGCGGCGACGGATGGAGGTGGGAGCCGATCGTGCCCGCCGGGCGGGTCGCGGCCGCCGCGGGCGCGTGGGGCTGACGCGTCGGGTCATTCGATCCCGATCGCCACGAACGCGATCGGCAGGTCGCGGACATCGCGCCCGCCTGACCGGGGCTGACCGCGGGAGCGCCCCTGAAGCGCGTCAGGAGGCCGCCGGGTCCTCGGGAACCGTGATGTCGAGAACCTCGGCGCGGGTCGCGGCGATCAGGTCGCCGGGTGAGAGGTGCACGTTGAACCCTCGCGCGCCGCCCCCGATCGCGACCAGCGGCAGCCCCGCGATCGACACGTCCGCGATCACGGGCCACGGACGCCGGGCCCCGAGCGGCGTGATCGCGCCGCGCTCGTACCCCGTCTCGGCCTTGGCCTCGTCCTTGTCCGGCAGGCTGAGCCGGTTCGTCCCCAGGTGCGCCCGCAGCTTCGGCCAGTCGAACCGGCGGCCGCCCGGGACGAGCACGAAGACGTAGTCGTCTGCGGCGCGGCGGACGAGGATCGAGCGCAGGAGCGCGCCGAGCGGGATCCCCTGGAGCGCCGCGCTCTCCTCGGCCGAGCGGGGGATCTCGGTGTGGACGGCTCGGAACGCAACGCCGGCCGCTTGCAGGACGGCCAGCGCGGGCGTGAGGGGGACGGGAGGCTCGTCGGGAACGCTCATGCGCGAATCGTAGCGCCGGGCGCTAGCATGCCCCGCATGACCGAATCGACGTCCCCGGCGGGTGCCCGCCGCCTCACGCTCATGACCACCCACGCCCACCCCGACGACGAGACGATCGGCACGGGCGGCACGATGGCGATGGCGGTCCGGGCCGGCCGCCGGGTCGTCCTCGTGACGTGCACGCGCGGCGAGCAGGGCGAGATCGTCGTCCCCGAGATGGACACGCCCGAGAACCACCGCCGGCTGGGCGAGATCCGGGCCATCGAGCTGGAGCGGGCGATGGCGGCGCTGGGCGTGACCGAGTGGGACAACCTGGGCTACCGCGATTCGGACATGATGGGCCGGGCCGGCAACCGCGACCCGCGCTGTTTCTGGCAGGCCGACATCGACGAGGCCATCGGCCGGATGACCTGGATGGTCCGCCGATTCAAGCCCGACGTGATGACCACCTACAACGACTTCGGCGGGTACGGCCACCCTGACCACATCCGCACCCACGTCGTGGCGGTGGGCGCCTTCGAGCGGGCCGGCGATCCGGCCTGGTACCCCAACCAGCTGGCGCCCGCGCACGGCGGCACCGGCGCCCCCGAGGCCGAAGGCGGGCTCGCTCCCTGGACGCCCGCCAAGCTCTACGAGCAGGCCATCCCGCGATCCGTGCGGCTTGCGCTCCAGGAGAAGCTCGAGGAGATCGGCGAGCGCTCGTTCTGGTCGCCGCCCGAGAACGCCACGCCCGAGCAGCTGGCCGAGTACGAGGGCTACATGGCCAAGATGCTCGTCCCGGACGAGACGATCACCGCCTGGGTGGACATCAGCGAGGCGATCGACGCGCGCTGGAACGCGATGCAGGCCCACGTCACTCAGATCAGCGACCAGAACCCGTTCGTCCGCTTCGGCCGCGACGCGTGGCGCGACTTCTGGTCGAAGGAGGCGTACACGCGGCGGGCGTCGAGGGTCCCGGCGCCGGAGCACGAGACGGACCTGTTCGAGGGCCTCGAGGGCGTCGAGCCCGGGCCGAACGGCTGGCGCTGAGCGTCGCGACTCCTTGAGTCGGGACAGACTCAAGGATCGGACGCCGGAGCGTGGGTGCCCGGCCGAACCCCCTCTCCGGGGCGTGGCGCGCGCTCGGGCGGGCGGCTGTTGAGTCTGACGCGACTCGGCACGGCGGCGGACTCGCGACTCGGCACGGCGGCGGACTCGCGGGAGCGGCACGGCGGCGGACTCGCGGGAGCGGCACGGCGGCGGACTCGCGACTCGGCACGGCGGCGGACTCGCGGGAGCGGCACGGCGGCGGACTCGCGGGAGCGGCACGGCGGCGGACTCGCGGGAGCGGCACGGCGGAGCGGCGGAGCGGCGCAGGACCGAGGGTGCGGCGCCCGGGCCGAGGGCGCGGGCCTACCAGGGCAGGTTCTTCGACGCCTTGAAGATCTGGTCGAGGACCACCTTGCCCGACCCCGCCGGGTCCATGAAGTTCGGCTGCGCCCAGTCGAGCACGAGGTGCGGATGGAGCCACACCTGCACCAGCCGCGAGCCCGAGAACGTGAACTCGAGGCTGATGCCCTCCATCGTCGGCTCCGACCAGGTCTGGTCGAACGTGAAGTTGCCCAGCGCGTACCAGATCGGGTGGCCCCTGTAGACCTCCATCGCCTGCGCCCAGTGCGGGTGGTTCCCGATGACCAGGTCCGCGCCCGCGTCGATCGCATCGTGGGCGAGGGTCTGCTGCGTCCTGGTGGGTCCGGCGGTGTACTCGACGCCCCAGTGCGGCCACACGATGACCACCTGCGCCCCCGCCGTCCGGGCCGCCTTGATGTCGCGCTTGAGGTAGGCATTGGTCATGCGGGCCGAGCCGGCCTTGGTCGCGGTGGCGTTGTAGACCGGGGCGATCGTGTCGTAGGACAGCATCGCCACCTTGACGCCCTTGATGGTGACGATCGACGGCTTGTGCGCCGCCGCCGTGTTCGCTCCCGCGCCTCCGTGAAGCAGGCCGTACTGGGTCAGGTAGTTCATAGACTGGAGCACGCCAGTGGGCCCGAAGTCGCCGACGTGGTTGTTGGCCATCGAGACCCAGTCGAACCCTGCGTCGCGGACGCCCGCGAGGTAGGCCGGGTTGCCGGTGAAGACCGTCCCGTGCGGGTGGAAGGTGAAGTGCTTGACCGCCACCTCCTCCATGTTGGCAATGGCGAAGTCAGCGCCCTTGATCAGCGAGCGGACGGCGCCCGCATGCCCGGTCCGCTGCGTATACGGGAGGTCCCAGCCGAACTGCGAGCAGTGCTTGCAGTGGCCCGTGATCTTCACCGTGCCGCCGTCGTAGAGGTAGTCGGGGTCGTTGCCGTGGTTCTTGATGGCGAGGGCGGCGCCGCGGTCGAGCCCGAGGTCGCCGGCCGCGAACAGCGTCCAGGCGGCGGCCGGGTCGTAGGCGACGTCGCCCGCCGCGACCGGCAGCTGCGCGTGGAGCGGCCAGGCGGCCAGCGACGCCACCCGCGTCTCGCCGAACAGCGAAGTGGCTCCCCAGGCGAGCGCCCGCACGCCCGGCCCGATCTGGTCGGCGCGCAGGAACCCCAGCCAGGTCCGGTGCTTGGCGAGGGTCGTCATCAGCGCGTCGGCGGAGGCCACCGTGACGAGGTGGCTGCCGAGCGCACTCGCGCTGACGCCCAGCGCTCCCAACTCGGCCGCTGCATCCGCCTTGACGAGCACGAGCGACGCGAAGGGCGACGCACCCGACGGCATGCCGCTGACGTCGCTGGCGCTGGCCGCCGTCCTGCCCGTCCGGAATGAGGTGACGGGGGCGAAGGCGATGTCGGCAATGGCCGCGGGGGGCGAAGCCGATGTGCTCGGCGACGGGCCGCCGGACGGAGCCGCGGAGCCCGTGGCGCCTCCCGAGGCGAGCGGCGATGCGCCGCCGAGGCCGCCTGTCTGGGAGGCGCTGGGCGAACCGCCCGGGGAGCCGGCGGACCCGACGTGCAGCCCGCCCGAGAAGCCGAACGCCACGAGGGCCACAATGATGACGGCCGCCGCGCCCGCCACACTCGGGCGGCTGGGGCCCTTCCGCCGACGGCCGGGGCCCTCCGCCCCGAACCCGGCGTGCGCCCCGGGTGAGCCGGGAGCGGGCGCGGACCCCTCGAGCCGGTGCGCTCCGTTGCGCGCGCCGGACGTCCGGGGGTGGTGACCGCCATCTCGCACGCTCATTGCGTCAGCCTACCCCGCTGGTCGAGGGCCGGAGCCCTCGATCCGGAGCATCCCGCGGGAAGAGCAGCGCCCCGTCCGGGCGGGCGGACGGGGCGCGAGGGGATGCGAGCGATGGCGGACCCGACCGGATTCGAACCGGCGATCTCCAGCGTGACAGGCTGGCATGTTGGGCCGCTACACCACGGGTCCTCGGCCGGTGGCGGATCATATCAGGCGACGCGCCAACGCCGCCAGCGGCACGGACGCCGCTGCCGGGACCGTCGACGCGCCCTAGTGTGCTGTCCGAGTCGCATCCGCGACAGGCCCCGCGAGTCGCGGCAGACTGGAAACCGGGCGCCGGCGAGCGTGAGTCGCGTCTGACTCAGAACTCGACGCGGCGAGCGTGATCGCCGGGCCCAGGCCCGGCATCCCGGGACCGGCCACGCTCGCCGCCCGGCCATTCGAGTCTGCCATGACTCAGCAGGTGGCTCGCGTCCTGCTCGCCCGCCCCTGCAACCCGGGCAGCCGCGCCGCGATATGCTCGCCGGGCCATGCCCAAACTGATCGACCTGCGCTCCGACACCGTCACCCACCCCACGCCCGCGATGCGCCGCGCCATGGCCGAGGCGAAGGTCGGCGACGACGTGTTCGGCGACGACCCGACCGTCAACGCGCTCGAGGCGCGCGCCGCCGACCTGCTGGGCAAGGAGGCCGGGCTGTTC